>JAAXHY010000181.1 GCA_012270665.1 Dehalococcoidia bacterium | reverse complement strand
TGCGCGTACTGGTCGAAGAACATGAAGTGGATGAGCTGCTCCTGGCTGGGAGTAAAGTCTGGGAGATATACACAGTCCCCGCTATCCACTTCTACAACGCCAAAGCGCAGCGACCCCTCCGCGCCGTCCGACTGAGTTACATACGCCGCCTTCGAACCGTCCGGCGACCAGTAGAACGCGAGCGCGGGATCGTCAGAGAGTTGAACTTCCTCCCGCGTCTCATAGTCCACCAGCCACAGCCCGGAGTAGAAGCCTGTGTCGCGAATCGTCTCCTTCACCATGCCCAGTTGGGCGTATCCCGGACGCCAGGCCACTGCCGCTATTCCGTAGAACTCGGTCAGCATCCTCGCCGAACTGTCTCTCAGATTTATCACCACCAGCCGCTGCTTCCCGTGCTCCCCGTCCAGGAAGAAGGCGATACCGTCCCCCTCGCGCCCCCAGGATGGCGCCATGTACTGGGTACCACGTCCCGGAAACTGCTGCGGCGGGGCCTCTTCCGAAACGTCTATTAGGTAGTGCTGCAAGAACGAGTGCGTGTATATCTCGGACGAGTCCGGCGACCAGGCGAAGTACATCGGACCTCCATCCTGCGCCACTCGCGGGTCATTCCGGCTGTCCCCGTCCCAGACGAACAGCGACAGTCCGCCGCCAGTCTGCGCCACGAACGCCAGTTTGGAACCGTCCGGAGACCACGAGCAGTAGTGAGGGGTCGCCCTCGCGATTTCACCCGTGCCGACCTCATTCGAATATATGAGTCCGGGCCCGGGATTCTCATACCCCGTAACGTAAACCCCCAGTGTCTCATCATCGGAATATCCCGAAAACGCCACCCTTTCGCCGTCCGGCGACCACACCGGCCAGTTGCAGCGCAGGCCCGGCACGCTCAGCGCCAAGTCTTCGTTCTCTGGACTCAGCGTGTCGTGGACGCGAAGAACCCGGTCGTGGCCTACATACGCAACCTTCATCGCGGGAACCCCGTCGCGCTGAGCGCGTGTATAACGTCCGGGTCGTATGGCAAGTCCGTATCAGGGTAAGTCCAGGAATCGAGACCCCCATTCGGCGCGCCGATGCCATTCGCGATCCGCCGGTAGGCTATCTCGGCGAGCTTGGGGAGCGAGTGCACGTCCTCGGCGTTGTAGCGAATGAGCGTATCGAGCGCGCCCTGATTGCCGCGCGTCCACATACGCCACATCCTCACCGCGTCGTAGCCATTCAGCGCGGAGAGCTCGGACGGGCGACCGACTCCCACCCGGCTCTCGATGGACTTCAGACCACCTTTGAGACCGAGCCGTCCCAGGACGAAGCGGAGGTCAATGTGCGCCTTGTGCCTGAACACCGAGCCGAAGTGACACTCGATGAAGGGCAGGTCGAAGGACGCGCCGTTGTAGGTGACGATGAGGTCGTACTTCTCCAGAGCCTCGCGCAGGTCGGACAGGTTTTGGTGATAGACGAACGGGTGATAGCCGTCCGAATCCAGAATCCCGACCAGCGTGATCATGGAGGACTGCGGCGACAACCCGGTCGTCTCGATATCCAGGAAGGCAGCCGTGGGGCGGAAGTCGGCGTACATCCGCCATGACTCCCTGCGTGGTATGTTCTCGGCGAAGTAGCGGACGTCCATGTCTGCGAGACGTTCCGCGCACCTTTCCAGAATAGGGCGCGCGACAGCGCGCGCGGATCGCGCCCTGCCGGGCAGACTGCGGGCGTCCAGAAAATCGCGCCAAGTATGAACGCCGGAGTCCCATAGCTCGCGCTCGGTCACCGAGCCTATTCCGGGAATATGTATGAAGGTGTTATTGAGCAACGTGCAAAGCGGTCCGCGCGGAGAATCACTCTCCGAATTCTACACGAAACGAGAGTCGCGCGGGCTAGTCCGCCGCGGCGTGTGAGTAGAACATCTCTCCCCGGTAGATGCGCCTGATGATCGCGCCCTGCCAACTTGCCATCATCACCACTATGAATCCGATTCCCCCGGCCATCAGCAGCAGAGACGCGCCGCCGCTGCTGCTCAGCATATCTCCGAACGCCGTTCCCCTGAACAGGTTCATCGAGGCCATCGCCGCGCTGATGACGTCCGCGAACCAGCCGTTGACGAGGTTGGCCGAGGCCATCATTCCGCCAATATGCACCGAGTACACCGCGCCGACCCTGCCCCGAACGCCGTCGTCGGTCACGGACTGTATCATGGTGTGGGTGAGCGTCATGAAGCCCGCCTGCGTCGCGCCCATGATCCCCGCCGCTATCAGCGCCGTGGGCATATTCACGGACATGGCGAGCACAGCCGGGGCGAGTCCACTGAGAACGCCGAGGTTGAGGAACAGTTTGCCCTTGAGCGACTCGCTGGTGACGCCGGCCAGCAGAACTATCGAGACCATCGCTCCCGCGCCCACTGCCATCATCAGCAGGCTGAATCCGGCGTCCTGCGCGTTGAGCCGGGTGTCCGAGAGCACGGGCAACAGCGACTCGAACGACATGGTGAGTCCACAATGGAACAGCGCCATGATCACCACGGCGCGCAGGATGGGTTGGCGATAGACGTACTTCAATCCTTCCAGCAAGTTATTCAAGAAACTCTGGCGCCTGTCTATGTTTCCGGTCGAGTAGGTCTTGATTCTGAGGGCCTGAATCAGGCTGAAAGCGTAAAATGCGGAGCATAGTATGAACGCACCTTGCACTCCAACCCAGAGAAGTAGCGGCGCGATTGCGAGCGGCCCCACCAGCCTCGATCCGTTCATCGTAGCCTGGTTCAGCGCGATCCCGTTAAGCAACAGATTGCGCGGAACCAGGTTCGGTATCAGCGCCTGACCCGCCGGCATCTGCGCCGCCCGCGCCGAGCCGTTCACGAACGACAAAATCACCAAGTGCCATATCTCGATGACACCGAATATGACGAAGACCGAGAGCGCGAGATTGTGGACTAGGTTGACGGCGAACATAGAGGCCATTATGTTGCGCCTGTTGAACCTGTCCGCGAGATAGCCCGTGAACGGCGGAACCAGAACTCGCGGAATCATCGCCGCGAAGGTCACTATCCCTACCCACAGCGACTCGCCGCCGGTAAGGTCATAGACCAGCCAACCCCTCGCCACTATCAGCGCCCATGCCGCCGCGCCCGACGAGAGGCTGGCCGTCCAGAGCGTCACATAATCAGGATAAGCGAGGGCCGCCGTATAGCGGTGAACTATTGCGGACACACGAGACTTGGGGTCTATTATCTCTATCCTCCCTGTTGGCTGTCGGAGGAGAGGAGCCAAAGATGAGAATATCCCTCACTCCCCTGCGAATTCCCAATCTGATACTCGGCGAGGTTACACGAAATCGAGGCTATTGCCAATCTGAAGGCTAGGCGCTCACAGATACACGGACAGGCCTGACACCGTTGACCATGTATCCCAGACGATTCCAGTGTGTCTTTATTGGCTGAACGTTTCCGCGGGCGTCAATCGCACGGGACATCAGCGTGTACTCACCCGGCGCCGGAGGATTCCACGAATAGTGCCAGTGCTGCCATGCGTAGCGCTCGGATGGGCCAACGACGTCGGCCCTTGTCCATGTCTCGCCGCCGTCACAGCTAACGTCAACTGCGCTTATTCTGTCGTCGCCGGACCAGGCGGCGCCCTTCACACAGACCTCACCCATGCGGACGATATCGCCTTCGGTGGGCGCTCCAATCACCGACTTTATTCCGATGCTGGTCAGTGGAACCGTCTTGCCCGTTTCGTCTTCGATGACGTATCGGTCGGTCTGGAAGAAGCCTTCGTAGTTGGCGTCCAGTACGGTGATCCGCTTCAGCCACTTGACCGAGGCCATACCATACCAGCCCGGCACCATCAGTCTGAGAGGGTGTCCGTGTTCTTTGGGAAGGGCGCGACCATTCATCTCGTATACGAGGAGAGTATCGGGATGCAGCGCCACGTCAATCGGCAGACTGCGCATGTATGGCATATTTGGCTCGCCCGGGGCAGGAACGCCGGAATCGTGCCCCTCGAATAGAACTTCCCTGGCCCCGTTGCCTATTCCGGCAACCGCCAGCGCGTCTTTGAGCGGGACGCCTGCCCAGTAGGCGGTGCTCACCGCTCCGTTCTGGAACTGGTTGCCCGGAGTGGGCGGGTCGAGGTCGCTGCGATTGTTGCCCGCGCACTCCATAGTGACCGGCAGCGTCACGCGCGGAAGTTTCTTCAATTCGTCGAGAGGTAGTTGTAAGTCCTGAGATACCACTCCGTCCACACAGAGTTTCCATTGGGAACAACGGATGTGTGGAATGTCGAAGTGGTTGCGGACGTAGAAGAGAGGGTTGGGGGTGAGCCAGTTGTCGAACGCGCGTTGAGGGGTCTCGCCGATCATCGGCTCGCGTTCTATGGTCACCAAGGATTTGAGGTTGTCGTCTGGCCGGATCTGTGCGACTTCTGGGGATGCGCTCAGCCCAGCCCTAATACATGTGCAATTACACATCCTATTGCCTCCGCTGATTTATACTATTCACCTTTCCGATATGGTTCGCCCACTTTATCCTATCGAAAAGTGGATTGCAAGCGGTTTCCCAGATGTTAGGACGCCTTTCTCTTGTAGAGGCTGATGCCGAGACCGGCAATGTGCCTCTTCAGCGGCAGATACGAGATACCCTCGTATCGTTGCACGTCCACTTTCTGTGGAATATCTAGATCCTCCAGGTCAAGCGCAAGCCTGCCCAAGAGATGATCGTCTTCTATTCCCCTTGTCGCCAAGTCAATGTCGGAGCGTGGGGTCGCAGCGCCGATGGCCCGTGAACCATATAGAACGACCTCTTCCAAGCCGGGGAAGCCTTCGAAGACAGCCTTCAGCTTTGCCATCGTTTCGGGAGATATATCCGGCTTTCTCGTGCGTCCAATACATCGCTCATCTTCATTTACCCCCACTCCATTATACTTCATGATTCAATGCGCGATGCTTGAAAAAGCGTCGGACCCATCCATACGCAGTCCATTCGAAGGCCCGCCCAGCTTGACCCTCACAACCCTAAATCGTATAGTACGCTGCGAACTGGGAGAGAGTTTGCGCCTGTTTCCAAGACCGGATTCGGGCGGTATCCACGACTGGAGGGCACACTATGACTTACGGACAAGGTGATTATCAGTACGAACTGGTAGAGAACTGGGGAGACCTCCCCGATGGTTACGAATGGCACCAGGTAGCGGGCGTGGCTGTGGACAGCAACGACAACGTTTACGCCTATAACCGCAGCGAACATCAGTTGATGATCTTCGACAGCGACGGAAACTTCCTGAACGCCTGGGAAGAGGTATTCGCAGGTCCGCACGGGATACATATCGCGCCGGACGACAGCGTCTATCTTGCCGACCGCGATGCCCACACAGTGATGAAATACACCACCGATGGAAGAATGACACTCAAGATAGGGACTGGAGCGCCTTCGGACACCGGCTACACCACCAACGCCGAACCCGTTCCTCGCGCCGCCGGACCGTTCAACCTGCCCACCGGCATAGCCGTCTCCGACGAAGGCGACATCTTCATCTCCGACGGCTACGGCAACGCCCGCGTTCACAGGTACACCGACTCCGGGTCGCTCCTTCTCTCATGGGGATTGCCCGGCAAGGTCAATCCCGGTGACTTCCACCTGCCGCATGGCATCGGAATTGACCACGATGGATTCGTGCTAGTATGCGACCGTGAGAACGACCGTATTCAGGTCTTCGACCAGGAAGGCGAATTCCAGATGATGTACGATGGATTTCGCCAGCCCACCGATCTATGTGTCGGTCCGGAAGGCGAGATATACGTGCCCGAACTCCAGGGACGAGTGACGATCATTGACGACGAGGGCAACATTCTTTCGCAGTGGGGCGGTGAGCGCACCCACGAAGCGGGCCAGTTCTGGGCGCCGCACGGCGTCGCGGTCGACTCGCGCGGCGATATGTACATCGGCGAGGTGCTGGACGGAATGCGCCTCCAGAAGTTCGCCAGGGTGAGGTAGGCACGCCAATAAGCCCTCACTCGCCCCTGGACGAAAAACCGTTTTAGAATAATGAGTCATCCTTTTCGCCGATCCTGTTAGGGAGGGATGGCTCGTAAAACGCGGAGAGGACACGTTACCTAAATGACAACCTACGCTACGACAAGGGACTGCGGTGATGAATGATTAAGGAAAGCAACCACAACAACAGCCCTTAGGCGAAAGGCGTACTATGGAAGCGATTTTAGGAGTAGCAATCGGTATAATTGTCGGAAGTTTTATCGGATGGCTTGCGGCGAAATTGAGAGCAGGAGCGAAAGTCTCCAGTCTGGAGACCGAGGCCGCCCGCGCGGAAGAACGTGTAGCGAATTCGATTCAAATCAACACGGACCTGGGCAAGCAACTGGAAGAATACCGGAATCAAGCCGCAGACAACGCTAGTGAGAATGCAGCGCTCAAAGCCCAACTCGATTCCGCAAACAAACGACTCTCGGAACAAGCCGACATTGAAAAGACCCTGGCGGATCGTTTCAAGTCCATGGCCTCGGAAGCGGTCACCAACAACAATGATATATTCCTATCAACTGCGAACGAGAAAATAGCCACGCTGGTAAGGCCGCTTTCTGATGAATTGAAGCGTATAGAAGAAAATCGTAATCAGTCTCAGGGCAGTTTGAGACAGCAGATAGAAACTCTGGCTAACAACAACAAAGCACTGGAGCGGGAAACCCGAAACCTCTCTACGGCTCTCAGGGCACCACAGGTACGTGGACGGTGGGGCGAGATGCATCTGAGGCGTGTTGTCGAACTTGCGGGAATGACGGAATACTGCGACTTTGAAGAGCAAGTCAACGTCACTCTTGAAAACGGAAACCGAGATCGTCCTGACATGGTAGTGCGTATGCCTAGTAAACGCACCATCGTGATTGATGCAAAGACACCTATGAACGCATATCTGACTGCCATCGAATCCCAAACTGAAGACGAACGAAATTCAGCTATATCTCGGCACTCTGAGCAAGTGAAGGAACGAGCGTTGGGCCTCGCGAAGAAGGCTTATTGGCAATCCTTTGATCAAACTCCTGAATTCGTAGTCATGTTTCTGCCCGGAGAATTCTTGCTTCAGCCGGCGTTGGAAAGAGATCCTGAACTAATCGAAAGGGCAATGCGAAATAGAGTAATCATCGCGACTCCTAACACCCTCATGGCATTGCTGAAAACCGTAGAGATGGGCTGGCGCGAGGTTCAAATCGCCACGGAAGCGGCAGAAATTGCAAGTTTGGGAAAGGAATTGCACGATAGGATGTACACATTCGCCAATCACATGAGCAGTATGAGGCGAACCCTGTCCTCGACAGTGGATAATTTCAATAAAGGCGTCGGTTCACTCGAACACAGTATCCTACCATCTACTCGCAAATTCAAAGAGCGTGGAATTTCCTCCGCCAGAGAGATAGCTGAAATCAAAATGATAAACACTCCTATACGTCAACTTTCACCACGCTCTATTCAAAACAACACTGAGTAGGAGAAAAGATAGTCAATAATTTACAAGGAGACAGAAATTGAACGGAGACCAGGCAATAGCCAAAATACTCAAGAAAGAAGGCGTCGAATGGATCGCGGCCTTCCCCGCGCAGTCCCTCATTGACGCCTGCGCCCGCGAGGGAATACGACCCATCCTGTCCAGACAGGAGCGAGCCGGCGTCAACATGGCCGACGGTTTCAGCCGGATCAAGAACGGCAACACAATCGGCGTCTTCACAATGCAGACCGGCCCTGGCTCGGAGAACGCCTTTGGTGGCGTCGCCCAAGCATTCGCCGACTCGGTGCCCATACTCTGCCTTCCGGGTGGACAGCCCATGAACAGCATGGACGTTCATCCCAACTTCGAGGCTGTCAAGAACTATGGCGGAATAACCAAGTGGATGGCTCTGGTCAACAAGATCGAACGCATCCCCGAATTGATGGCTATGGCATTCACCCAGCTAAAGCACGGCAGGCTCGGCCCTGTCCTGCTGGAACTGCCGCGCGACGTTATGGTGGGAGAGATCTCTGACGCTCTCGTTGACAGCTATAATCCGGTTAAGAAATTCAGGTCGGGCGCAAGCGCGGAGGATGTCCGGGATCTCGTGACCGCGCTGCTCGCCGCCGACAACCCGGTTATAAACGCCGGACAGGGCGTGATGTACGCCGAAGCCTCCGACGATCTCGTGGAATTCGCGGAACTCACCAACGTCCCGGTCATGACCACGCTCGCGGGCAAGAGCGCATTCCCCGAAGACCACCCGCTCGCGCTCGGAACCGGCGCTTCGTCCGGCACTCTCATGTGCCAGCATTTCCTGGAGAAGACCGACTTCGTTCTCGGTATGGGCACCAGTTTCACTATTTCCAACTTCAACGCGCCCATGCCGTCCGGGGTAACACTCGCTCACTCCACCAACTGCGCTGACGACGTAAACAAGGACCACCGCGCCGACTACGGCGCGATAGGCGACGCTCAGGTTGTGCTACGCCAGATGATCGAGGAAGCCAAGAGCCAGCTTGGCGAGCACGGACGCGGAGACGTGCACGGTGTCCGCGACGAGATAGCCCGGGTCAAGAGCGAGTGGATGGCCGAATGGACGCCTTCGCTCAACTCCGATGAGGTCCCCATCAGCCCCTACCGCGTATTCACCGAACTGATGAAGGCCGTCGATGCGCGCGAGACCATCATCACCCACGACTCCGGCTACCCGCGAGAGCAGATAGTCCCCTTCTGGCCCGCCGTGACGCCGCGCAACTACATCGGATGGGGCAAGTCCACCCAACTCGGCTACGGCCTCGGACTCGCTCTCGGAGCGAAGATGGCCGAACCCGGCAAGCAGGTCATCAACATAATGGGTGACGCCGCCTTCGGCATGGCAGGACTCGACATCGAGACCGCCTCCAGGTCCGAGATACCCATTCTCACCGTCGTTCTGAACAACGGCGTAATGACTCACTACTATGACCATATGCCCTACGCCACAGAGCATTGGAACAGCAACGCTCTCGGTGGCGAATACGCCGAAGTCGCTCGCGGACTGGGAGCATACGGCGAGAAAGTAAGCGACCCCGCCGAAGTCGCTCCCGCCATACAGCGCGCTCTCGCCGCCAACCGCGAAGGCAAGCCCGCCCTCCTCGAAATGAAGAGCAAGGAGGAAGAGAACATCTCCCGCTACTGGCGCTGATACATCCTATAACCCGCATTTACCGGCAGAGTATGATAAGGGGCGACTTCTGGAAGTCGCCCCTTGTTATTTTGGAGACGTGCGATGCGGCTCAAGATAGTCGGCTCTGTAGTTGGAATACTCGTAGTTGCTCTAGCAGCCTTTGCATTAGCAATCTATTACGGCCACATCATGCTTCCCTGGATATCCACAACCCCGGAACAGTCGGCTCGGTACTATCCAGATGACGTAGTGTTCTATACATATCTGACTCTGAACCCAGGCGGCAAACAAACGCGTGACATGGTGGACATCTTTAGTCACCTGATGGGTATGCGCGCTGTAAGAGACTTGGAAGAGGATATGGAAGACGGCATTGACGATGAGACAGGCATCGAATTCGAAGATATAGGAGACTGGATGGGCTGGGAAATCTCTATGGCGTTGATGGAAGTCAGCCGTGGCGGGGAGATCGAAGCAGCCGGAACAGTGGACCGTTCGAGACCAGGTTCACCATGCTGTTCTTCAGCACTGAGGCACGCTTCAGGTTCGGACTCGCGCTTATTCCCATGACCGAAGACCTGCATGAGGAGGCTCTGGAAGAGAGTTTGAGCGCGCTGGCCTTCAGCTCAAGCGTGGATGGGGAATATAGTCGCTTCACTACGGCGCTCACTCTATTCCCATAGGTCACAGTCTGGTACCAGAATCACGTGAAAATCCCACACTTCATCAACA
>JAAXHY010000174.1 GCA_012270665.1 Dehalococcoidia bacterium | reverse complement strand
ACGCTGCCGATGTCGGTGGTGAACCCGGAGGTGCGTCATTCGATAGAGTCGCGGCCTGCGGCGATGAATACGTAATCTAGTCTCAGTGACTTCAGTCTAGGGCGTACTTCATGTGAGTACGCCCTTTGTGGTCACAGAGCCTTTATCGAGTCGAAATAGAATCGTACCACCCTCTACTGGACTTTAGCCGCCATTCCAGCAGTGGGGCAGTCAGTCGGCGGCGGGGGCGGTTAGGATTTCGTCGTGGGGGAGGATGTTGCCGTCGACCATTACGATGCCGTCTTCGCAGCGGGATTCTACGCGGCCATTGTCGAATTGCTCCTGGTAGAGGCTGGCGTAGAGGCCGCAGGTCTCGAGGAGTTCCTCGTGGGCGCCGTATTCGACTATGCGGCCCTGGTCAACGACGTAGATGACGTCGGCGGACATGATGGTGGAGAGCCGGTGGGCGATGGCGATGGTGGTGCGGTCGCGCATGAGGGGTTCGAGGGCGGCCTGGACGTGACGCTCGCTGGCGGTGTCGAGGGCGGAGGTGGCCTCGTCGAGTATGAGGATTCGGGGATCGTGGAGTATGACGCGGGCGATGGAGAGTCGCTGGCGCTCGCCGCCTGAGAGACGGTAGCCTCTCTCGCCGACGACGGTATCGTAGCCGTCGGGCAGTTCTATGATGCGGTCGTGGATGAAGGCGGCCTTTGCGGCGCTTTCTATCCGCTCCATGTTGGCGTCGGGCATGGCGTAGAGAAGGTTGTTCTTCAGGGTGTCGTGGAAGAGGTAGCTCTCCTGTGTTACGTAGCCTACGATTCCGGCGAGAGATTCCTGCTTGATGTCGCGGACATCCATGCCGTCAATTCTGACGGAGCCAGAGGTGGGATCGTACAGACGGGGTATTAGGTACGAGATGGTGGACTTGCCGGCGCCGCTGGGTCCGACGAACGCGGCAAGCTGGCCGGGGGCTATTTCGAAGTCAATGTCGTTCAGAGCCCAGCGTCGCGCGCCGTTTTCGACGGTCTGTTCGCCGTGCTCGGGGTTGTAGGAGAGGCGCACGGAGTCGAACCGGACTTGTCCCCTTATATCGGCAGGGCTGATATAGCGGGCGTTGGGCCTGTCCTCGATGTCAGGGGCGATGTCGAGGTAGACGAAGATGCGCTCGAATAGCGCGAGCGACGACTGGAGTTCGACTGATGTCTCTATCAGCGTACTTATGGGCCAGAACAGCCTGAACTGGAGTGTGGTGAAGGCGACGATTGTGCCTGCGGTGATTCCTATCGAGAAACTGCCAGTCATCATGTAGCCGGCCAGGACATAGACGACGACAGGGGCCAGCGAGAAAAAGATCTGCATCAGTGTAAAGAACGACTGGCCGGTCATCTGGCGTCGGATGGCGAGGGTCGCCATTCGCTCGTTCTCGTTGTGGAATCGCTCTATCTCCTGATTCTGCCTGCCGAACAGCTTGGCGAGCATTATGCCGGAGATGGAGAGCGTTTCGTGGGTGATGGCCGTGACTTCCGCGGCGGACTTCTGCGCCTCCGAAGTCACTTTTCGGCGTTTCTTGCCAACGACCAAGGACAGCATGAAGAAGAAGGGAATCGTCCCGACGCACACGAGCGTAAGCTGCCAGGAGAGCAGCGTCATAGCAATCAGTGTGCTAATGAAAATGACGATGTTGGACAGGACGCTGGACATGGTGTTGGTAACGACGTTCTGGATACCGCCGACGTCGTTGGCGATTCTGGACTGTATTTCGCCGGTGCGCGCGCCGGTGAAGAATCCAAGCGATAGGCTCTGAAGATGTACATAGAGCCTATCGCGCAGGTCGCGCATGACACGCTGCCCCACGACATTCGTCGCCCATGTCTGCACGATGCCGAGAGCGCCGGTGACGATGGTCACGCCAGCCATGACGCCGGCAAGAGTCCAAAGCAGCGGAATGTTGGGGCCGCCCTGGGGAAAGAGCGCATCGTCGAAGATGGGGCGTGTGAGATATGGGCCGACAACACCAAGTCCGGCGGTAACCACGATCAGCAGGACAATGCCGACGACCTGGAAAGTGTACGGCCTGAAGGACCCGGCGGCCCTTCGGGCGACGCTCGATTTGGCTCTGAGGTCCGCGCTTTCGTTGGTTGGGGGCATTTCGACATAAGCCGTAGAGCGGGTTGTGTACCTATTCATTGTAGCGCAAAGTCAAGACGATGGGCGCGATTCAACTTGATTTGATGTTGACCTGAG
>JAAXHY010000013.1 GCA_012270665.1 Dehalococcoidia bacterium | reverse complement strand
GGGTAGCCTATCTCCTGGGCAACGTTCAGCGCGCTTTCCAGGTCCATTACCGCCGCGCCGGGCGGATTGGGTATTCCGACTCGCGCCAGGAACTCTTCGAACAGGTGTCGGTCGGAGGCTATATCAATTGACTGCGCCGTGGAGCCGAGTATCGGCAGGCTCGCCCTGTCCAGCGACTGGGACAGGTTTATCGCGGTCTGGCCGCCGAACTGCACCATAGAGGGCGGTACCATGACCCCGTTCCGGTCTGTCTCCACAGCCTCGTTTTCCAGGATGTCGCGCACCGATTCCTCGTCCAGCGGCTCGAAGTAGAGCCTGTCGCTCGTGTCGAAATCAGTAGAGACTGTCTCCGGGTTAGAGTTGGCCATCACGCTCTGAATGCCCTCTTCCTGGAGGGCCCAGGCCGCGTGAACGGAGCAGTAGTCGAACTCGATGCCCTGTCCGATTCGTATGGGGCCGCTGCCCAGCACCAATGCCTTGTTTACAGGGGAGGGAATCGCCTCGTTTTCCTGCTCGTAGGCACTGTAGAAGTAGGGGGTCTGCGCCTCGAACTCCGCCGCGCAGGTGTCCACCATCTTATAGACCGGGCGGATGTCCCAGTCTATTCTGGTCTTGCGGATCTGGTCCGCTGTGCGGTCCGCGAGTATGGCGATCTTCTCGTCGCCGAATCCGAGACGCTTGGCCATCCACAGAAGCTCAGGTGTCAACATTTCGTGGATCAGCCTGCTCTCCATCTGCGCGATCCGGTTGAACGCCCTCGTGAACCACGGGTCTATGCCCGTCGCGCGCGACAGTTCTTCCGGCGTTACGTCCCTTCGCAGCGCGGCCATGAGCGCCCACAGCCGCTCGTCGTTCGGACCAATGGGCAGGTGTTCGAGGATGTCCTCTTTGGAAAGGTTCCAGCCGTTGTCCTCCCACAGCAGCGAGCGGTTGGTAATCTCCAGCGACCTGACGGCCTTTTGGAACGCCGCCTCGAATGAGCGGTCTATTGCCATCACCTCGCCGGTCGCCTTCATCTGCGTCCCGATCCTGCGGTCTCCGCCCGGGAACTTGTCGAACGGCCAGCGCGGAATCTTCACGACGCAGTAGTCTAGCGCCGGCTCGAACGCCGCCAGCGTGCGCTGCGTCACCGCGTTGGGGATCTCGTCAAGCCGCTTGCCCACCGCTATCTTCGCTGCCACGCGCGCTATCGGATAGCCGGTGGCCTTGGA
>JAAXHY010000290.1 GCA_012270665.1 Dehalococcoidia bacterium | reverse complement strand
GGTCTGGACGAGGGCGAACTGATCGTGATGGAAGGGATAGAAGGGGCGGCGGAGTTCGGATTCGGGGGTTTCCGGGCGATAGGAGCGGGGTTTGGAGGAGCGGGGCTGCGTCCACCGCGTGGGGGCGGTCGATGATAAGGCTGGAGGACGTGACCAAGGTCTACACCGTGGGGGACGTGGAGGTCCACGCTTTGCGAGGGGTCAGCCTGGAGGTGCAGCAGGGGGAGATGGTGGCGGTGATGGGGCCTTCGGGTTCGGGCAAGTCCACGCTGATGAACGTGCTGGGTTGCTTGGACGTGCCGACGTCGGGCCAGTATTTCCTGGAGGATTCGGAGGTGGAGACACTGAGCGACGACCGGCTGGCGCAGATACGGAACCGGAGGATCGGGTTCGTTTTCCAGTCGAACGGCCTGCTGCCGCGGGCCACGGCCTTGGCCAACGTGGAACTGCCGCTTCTTTACAGCAACGACAGGCATCGACGGCAGCGGGCGATGGAAGCCCTGCGAAGGGTCGATCTGGCAGACCGGGCGAACCACCGGCCGAACCAGCTTTCGGGGGGTCAACAGCAGAGGGTGGGCATCGCGCGGGCGCTGGTCAAGAACCCGGCGATATTGCTGGCGGATGAACCGACGGGCAATTTGGACAGCGAGCGGAGCCTGGAAATCATGGAGATATTGCGAACGCTGAACCGTGAGGAGGGTCAGACGGTGATCATCGTCACGCATGAGGCCGACCTGGCGGCGCAGACGGACCGGGTCATCTCCATGCTTGACGGGTTGGTGGTGAGTGACCGGGCGACCGGGCCGGACGATGAGCATGAGGCAGCGTCTTGACGCCTTACACCATCGTCACGACAGCCCTGGTCTCGTTGGGGGCGAACAAGTTGAGGGCGGGTCTAACCCTGCTGGGAATCGTCATCGGGGTGGCCGCCTTCATCACGCTGATGGCCATCGGCAGGGGTTCGCAGGAGAGCATCACGTCGAGGATCGAGTCGCTGGGTTCCAATCTCTTGTTTGTGACGCCTCCCTTCAGCATCGACGGCTCCTCGGCCCTGACGCTGGATGATGCGAATGCCTTGGTGGACCCGGTGTTCACTCCGGCGGTGGTCGACGTGGCCCCGGAGATCAACACTTTTGCGCAGATCGTGTACGGCAGGATGAACACCGCGGCACCGGTAATAGGGGTGACTCCCAGCTACGAGTCGGTGCGGATGACACCGGTGGAATCGGGCCAGTTTATCGCCGAGCACCATATGCAGAGCCGGGCGACGGTGACGGTGCTTGGCTACGAGTTGGCCCAGGAGCTCTTCGGTTTCCGGGACCCGGTGGGGCAGAGGATACGAATGAACGGGAGGCAGTTCACGGTGATCGGGGTGCTGGAAAGCAGGGGAGGGACGGGCATTGGGCAGGACTTCCAAGCCCTGGTGCCCATCACGACTGCGTACTACCGTCTCAGCGGGCAGCGAACGACGCAAGGAGGCGTAACCGTCCAGAGCATCACGGCGCAGGTGCTGGACGAGGAGTCGATGGATGCGGCGACGAGGCAGATCGACACGGTGCTGCGGCTGCGGCACCGCATCACAGAGGATAGCGATTTTACGATCGTCAGCCAGCAGGAAATCATCGAAACGGTGGAGGAGACCACGGAGACATTCGTGATTTTCCTGGGGGCGATAGCGGGCATCTCGCTGGTGGTTGGGGGCATCGGGATCATGAACATCATGCTGGTGTCGGTGACGGAGCGTACCCGCGAGATCGGCATCCGCAAGGCGATGGGGGCGAAGCGGCGAGACATTCTCTTCCAGTTCGTGGCCGAGGCGACCGTCCTCAGCATCGGAGGCGGCCTCCTGGGAGCGGCCTTTGGATACTGGATGACCAACGCCGTCGACGGTCGCACGCTCGGTACCCAGACGTTCAACACGAGCTTTAGCAACGAGTTCGCGGCCCTCGCATTGATCGTGTCGGCCGGCATCGGCCTGTTCTTCGGCATCTACCCCGCCATTCGCGCCGCCCGCCTCCATCCCATCCAGGCGCTCAGATACGAATGACTTCCGGCTTCAGGGGACTCTCGGATGTTCGATAGTCTGCGGGGCCTCAGCCATTGATGAAACGAATTTCCGAAATTTTCCTATACATTAGCCTTGCTTTTAACCTGTCAATAGGTAGTACAATATCTATTCAGGGGGGAGATTCAGGTTCGCTTTCGGATTCGCTAGCCTCCTCATTCCTGAAAGGGAGGTTCGCGTAGCGAACGATATATGACAGAAATAGCCCGTATCATCGGTATTGCGCTCAATCACAAGTGGAGGCTCATAACAGCCTACATAAATACGATTGGGGCACTCATCGCCTTTGTACTCATTCCTCCCTACCTCAAGAGGGCCATAGACGGAGTCGTCGAGATATTCGATGACTCCGGGACTTACTCCGAGACCGCCCTCCTCACAACGGTGGGCATCATCTTCGGCCTGATGGCCCTCAGGGGGATATTCTCCTACTTCCAACAGTATCTGGGGGAATCGGTTTCCCAGTTCGTCTCATACGACATCCGAAACAGGCTGTACGATCATGTCCAGCACATGAGTTTCGGATTCCACGACCGTCACCACACCGGCTCCCTCATGTCGCGCGCCATCACGGACGTCGAGAACATTCGCATGTTCATAAACATGGGCCTGGTGCGAACGGTTTATTTCATGGGACTGTTCATCGTCGTGGCGGCAATCCTGTTCGTCAAAGACTGGCGACTCGGCCTCATAAGCGCCAGTTTCATGCCCGTCGTCATGATCTATTCGGCGGTAGTCCGGCTCAAGATGCGGCGTCTCTGGCTGATAGTCCAGCAGAAGATGGCCGAGATGAGCAACGTGCTCCAGGAGAACTTTACGGGCGTGCGTGTGGTCAAGGCCTTTGCCGCCGAGCCATACGAAGAAGCCAAGTTCGACGCGCGCAACAAGGAACTGGTCGGCTACTTCATACAGGCTGAGAGAATGCGCGCGTCCAGCACCGCGTTCATGCTGTTCGCATTCCTCCTGGCCGTGGGACTGATCCTCTTCTTCGGCGGTCGCAGAGTGATGGACGGTCAGATGACGCTCGGCGAGCTCGGCGAGTTTCTCTTCTACCTGCAGATGCTCCAGATGCCCGTTCGTATGGCTGGCTGGCTGGTCAACTCCTATGCCCGCGCCGCCTCCGCCGGACAGAGACTGTTCGAGATACTCGACACGAAGTCCCCGGTCCAGGAGGCAGAACACGCCCGCGAGATGATCCGGCCAAGAGGCCACCTTAAGTTCGACAACGTAACCTTCAGCTACGACCACACCAAGCGCGTGCTGCGCAGCATAGACCTGGAAGCGCGGCCAGGCCAGGTGATCGCCCTCCTGGGCGCGCCGGGCAGCGGCAAGTCGAGCATCGTAAACCTCATTCCACGCTTCTATGACGTCACCGGCGGCCGCATCACGATAGACGGTCGGGACATCAGGAACGTCTCGCTTGAGTCTCTGCGCAGGAACATCGGCATAGTCCAGCAGGACGTGTTCCTCTTCAGCACTTCCATACGCGAAAACATAGCCTACGGCAGTGTGGAGGCGTCTCAGGAAGATATTGAAAATGCCGCCAGAATCGCTCAGATGCACGACTTCATAGAGTCGCTGCCGGATGGGTACGACACCGAGATTGTGGAGCGCGGCGCCAACCTGTCCGGCGGGCAGAGACAGCGTATGTCCATCGCCAGGGCCGTTCTGCTAGACCCGCCTATACTGATTCTGGACGACTCCACCTCCAGCGTGGACGCGCGGACGGAAGAGCTGATCCGCAGGGCCATGGAATCGGTGATGGCGGGAAGAACCACTTTCGTGATTGCCCACAGGCTAAGCACCGTCCACCGCGCCGACATCATAGTGGTGATGAAGGACGGGCAAATAGCCGAGCGCGGCACGCACTCCGAGTTGCTGGAACTGGACGGGCTGTACCGCGAGATTTACGAACTCCAGCTGAGGCCGCAGGAAGAGGTGATGCGAGAAATCGAATCTCCCGTTCCCGTAGCCAGCAACTAAAACTAATGACCCAAAACTGAAAGTTGTAACCCAGGAAGGACTGAACGCCTATGATGATGGGCGGACGCGCGTTTGGCACATATTCCGCCAGGCGCGGACATATTGACGAGGAAGTTTTCGGCTCCGTTTACGACCAGCGGGTCGTGCTTCGGCTGCTGCCCTATATATGGCCTTTCAAGGGGCTGGTCATAATCGCCATGATATCTATGCTGATATACACCGGAACCCAGGTCGCCGTTCCATGGATAATTGGCATCGCGATAGACGATTACATATTCGCGGGTGACTTCGTGGGCTTGACCTGGATCTTCGGCATCTTCGTAGCGATAGCCGGCGTCAACTGGCTGACAAATTTCACCCAGCAATTCTCTATGGAGAAGGTCGGACAGGGAGTCCTGTACAACCTGCGCCGCAACGTATTCGGCCATGTCCAGAAACACTCCGTGTCCTTCTTCGACAGGATGGAAGTGGGCCGACTCATGTCCCGCACGCAGGGCGATGTCGGCCAGCTCCAGGAGTTCAGCGCTCTCGTCGTTATGACGCTTGGTGAGCTGCTCGGCCTATTCGGTATAGTGGCGGCCCTGCTCATCATGAATCTCAAGCTGGGGCTTATCACGCTGACGGTTCTGCCTCTTCTGATATTGACCATGGTCATCTGGCAGCCGCTCGCCCGCAAGGCCTTCATGGAGATAAGACGCACCATATCTATTGCCAACGGTGAGCTCAACCAGAACATCACCGGCGTCCGGGTCGTGCAGGCGATGAACCGACAGGACCGCAACCTCGAAAACTTCGATAGGCTGAACGTAAACCATCGCGAGGCGAACCTGTGGGCAACCAGAATGTCCTCCGGCCTCATTCCCGCCGTTGACATTCTCACCGCGATTGCCATTGGGCTGGCGATATTCTTCGGCTCCCGTATGGTCGTGAGCGGCGAACTGGCCGAGGCCGGGGTTCTGGTCGCTTTCATCCTCTACATCCAGCGCTTCTTCGACCCGATCCGCAACCTCACGATGATGTACACCCAGCTTCAGCGTTCGATGGCCTCCGGCTCGCGCATATTCGACCTGCTGGACTGGGAACCCGACCTGGTTGACGCGAGTGACGCGAAGGCGCTGCCCGAGATCAGGGGCGAGATAGAATTCCAGGATGTGAGCTTCAGCTACGTCGAGGATGAAGACGTGATAAAAAACGTCAACCTGCACGTGGAACCGGGCGAGGTCGTGGCAATCGTCGGGCCGACTGGCGCGGGCAAGACGACGCTAATCAGCCTGATGTCCAGGTTCTACGACGTGGAGCCGGACCGCGGCGCAATTCTGGTGGATGGGTATGATGTACGCACCGTCGTAAGGAGTTCACTCGCGAGCCAGATGAGCATGGTGCTCCAGGAGCCATACCTGTTCTCCGGCACCGTCAAAGAGAA
>JAAXHY010000554.1 GCA_012270665.1 Dehalococcoidia bacterium | reverse complement strand
CCGCTCGCGCCGGGTTAAACCAGTTCCACCAACGCCATCTCCGCGGCGTCGCCCTTCCTCTTGCCCAGCTTGTACGAGCGGGTGTAGCCGCCCTCGCGGTCCTCGTATCGCTCTGCCAGTTCATCAAAGACCTTGCGCACCGCTTCCTTGTCGGTGAGCAGCGCGGCGGCCTGTCGGCGATGGTGCAGCGATCCCTTCTTGCCCAGCGTGATGACCTTTTCGGTCATGCGCCGCGCCTCGGTCGCCTTCGCCTCGGTAGTCTTCAGGGTCTCATTGAGAATCAGGTTGGTCGCCATGCCTCTGAGCATCAGCATTCGATGCTGCGTGGGGCGTCCCAGCTTCTTCCCCGAAAGCCGGTGTCTCATTTTCGATCAACTCCTGCTAGTCGCCGGAGGCGACAGCTTCCTTTTCTTCTTCCTGAGCCTCCGGCTCATCATCTTCTTCCGGAGGCAGCAGGTCGTTCTCTCTCAGTTTGTCATACAGTTCGTTATAGGACTTCTCGCCGAAGTTCCTGATGTTCATCAACTCGGCCTTGCTGCGATCCAGCACTTCGCCGACCTTGTTTATGCCGTCGCGCTTCAGGCAGTTGAGCGTGCGCGAACTGAGGTCAAGCCTCTCTATCGGTATGTTGTACTGCTCGGCCTGGAGTTTATTGGCGACAAGCGTTATACCCTCGGGACTTTCCTGCACGCTCTCGGTCACATTGGTGAACAGGAAGAACTGGTTGACCAGTATATTGGAAGCGCTCCTGAGCGCCTCAACAGGCCTGATCGAGCCGTCCGTCCATATCTGGAGGGCCAGCCGTTCGAAGTCGGTGCGCTGTCCCACGCGGGTGCGCTCCACAGTGTAGTTCACCTTCCTGATGGGCGTGAATATCGCATCTATCGGGAGCACGCCGATGGACTGCCCTTCATCCTCCAACGCTTCCTTGTAGCCCTTTCCGCGCTCGACGTTCATCTCGAGCGACAGCTTGGCGTCCGTGGAATCGAGTGTAGCCAGGTGCAGGTCCGGGTTCACCACCTCGAAGTCCGCGGATGCCATGATGTCGGCGGCGCTCACCTGTCCTTCGCCCGCGACTTCCAGGCGCAGTTTGCCGGGCCTGTCAACATCAGACCGCAGCCTGATAGCCTTGACGTTCAGCAGAATTTCAGTCACCTGTTCCTTGACGTTCGGAATGGTCTGATACTCGTGCTGAACGCCGTCAATCTTGACGGATGTTATCGCTGTCCCCTCGAGGCCGCTGTAGAGTATGCGGCGCATGGGATTTCCGAGTGTGATTCCATACCCGGGCTCCAGCGGCTCGATTACGAACTCGCCGTATCTGTCCTCATCCACCTCGATCCGTATGCTCGGATCCTGTTGTACCGACTCTTCCTCCTCCCCATAGGGAATCTCCCCATAGGGATCCTCCAGCGTAAATTTTGTCACGTCATAGACCATCCGCCACTCTCCTTAACGAAACATCGTTACAGCGATTGAAGGGCGCTACTTCGAATAGAACTCGATCACCAGCCTGGCGTCTATTCCGGTTTCGATCTCCGCGATATCCGGCACGGAGGCCACTTCGCCGCTCAGGTTCGCCACGTCGAGCCTGAGCCAGGGCGGAACAGGCCTCTTGGGAAGTCCGTCAGTCAGGTCCTGTATGAACTGCGGCGGAGAAGCGCCGTTCGATCCGACGCGCTTCCATGAGATCACGTCTCCGGGTTCGACCAGGTAAGAGGGGATGTCCATCCGTCGCCCATTGACAATAAAGTGTCCGTGGTTGACAAGCTGCCTTCCCTGCTGCCTGGAGTCCGCCATCGAAAGCCTGTAGATAACGTTGTCGAGCCGTGTCTCCAGTATCTGGAGCAGGTTGTCGCCCGTAACGCCGGGACGGCTGCGCGCCATCTCGAAATACTTCCTGAATTGGCGTTCGAGAACGCCGTAAGTGAAGCGCGCCTTCTGCTTCTCACGCAGCTGGAGCGCCCAGTCCGAGGGCCTGCGACGCCTGGGAATCGAATCTCCGGGCGGCCTTCGTCTTCGCTCTACGGCGCAGCGGGGCGTGTAGCATCGCTCACCTTTCAGAAAGAGCTTCTCGCCTATGCGCCGGCATTTCCGGCAAACCGCGTCCTTGTATCTCGCCATCAGCCTTCCTTGTCTCTATTCCTTCTGACTATGCGCGCGCGATCCCCATTTCAAGGGACAGGCGCGGTATATCGTAATTCTCTTTTCTGACTCTCAAATCGTAATAAAGCAACGTCACGGCTATAAATGTCACCGGCGCGATCAATATAGAACTCGCCCTGCTAAATGCCACTCCGACCAGTGAGAGCGGAAGAGACGGCGTTTCACCGGACGAAATCGCTCCTCCCAACAAGAGAAGTGGCGTATTCAACGCTATCAGCAGTCCGATGGCAACAAAGGAATAGACCACCAGGTGTCCCAGTATTCGCCATCTCGCATTCCTTGTTAATTCGAAACTTCTCCGAAGCGCGGACTGTACGTGGTGTCCTTCTACTATGAGCGCGGGCATCATCACTACCATGTATACGCTAAACACCAGCAGGACAGGCAGTGCCAGCAACATGACCGCCAGAGCTATCAGCGCGCCCCCCGAAATCTCCGGCTGCGCGGCTCCCTGGGTTTCCGCGGTCAGCGCGGGATCGGAGACCGTAAATGCCGCCGCCATTACCATTGACAGCAGGATTCCGAACACGACCGCGATGATCGTCAGCGATACCACGCGCCATAGGGCTCTCGTATAACACTCTCCTACCGTAACTTGATTGATCAGATAGTATTGACCTACCGCGAATACAATTGCCGCGTACACGAATGTCGAAAACACGCCGTCTATGACGGTTATGACCAGAGTTACCCAGACGCTCTCCCTCTCGATGAGCGTCAGGGCCATTTCCAGAATGCCTATGGGAACCTGAATTACCGCTACAAGCAGGACAAAGCTCGCGAAATGCCTCCAGTAGATAGCGAAGGTCTCGCTGAGTATGTCTATTACACCTCGCTCGGCGAGTTGGCGGTCCTCCCTCTGCTCCTCCAACAATCTGCGACCCTCCGAATGCCGCCCAAGCTACACCCGGCGACGCTTGGGAGGTCTGCACCCGTTGTGTGGAATCGGGGTCACATCCTTGATAGACGTCACGAGAATGCCCGCGCCCTGGAGCGCGCGTATGGCCGCCTCCCGGCCCGAACCCGGCCCGCGAACGTACACCTCCACCTGCCGGATTCCGTGTTCCATGCCTTTGCGCGCGGCGTCTTCTCCCGCGCGCTGGGCCACGAAAGCCGTTGACTTTCTGGATCCGCGGAACCCCACGGTCCCCGAACTTCCCCAAGCAATCGGGTTGCCCTGCGGGTCGGTAATCGTGATTATCGTGTTGTTGAACGTGGACTGGAT
>JAAXHY010000370.1 GCA_012270665.1 Dehalococcoidia bacterium | reverse complement strand
CCCGAGGAGTACTCCGGCGGCACGTTCGCCATATCCAACATGGGCATGATGAACGTGACCAGTTTCGTGGCGATAATTCAGCCGCCCCAGACAGCGGTTCTCGCCGTCGGCGCGGTGCAGAAGCGCGCGGTGGTGGCTTCCGACGACAGCATCGTAGTCCGCCAGATGATGACCGCCACGCTGTCCGCCGACCACCGTATAGTAGATGGAGCCGAGGGCGCGTTCTTCATCAACGAGATTAAGCGTCTCTTGGAGAACCCGCTCAGCGTCATCCTTTAGAATCTTCGCTTAAAGAATATCTCCTGTACCATTTTGGTACAGGAGATATTTAGCGTCAAGGTTATTGCCTCACGTTAGTCTGGAGTCTGCGGGCGACTCACTCCCGCTATATATCCTTCCAGACGGGCAAGACCCGTTTCAACAGCCTGCATACGGTCTTCCAAGTTCACGATGCGACTCTTGGTATTTCGATGAAGATTCCACATTAGTCTGGCCAAAGCGATCCCCACGCCAATGACCGCTATGATGGACCCATCCAAAGTCACTTCCATAAGGCACTCTCTCAGTTAGTCAAGCCTTATACTGATCCTTTGACACCACGTAACTAGTGATAAGTATCATCATTGAGTTTATCATGTCCGCGATATGGAGTCGTCTTCCCCAGAACTAGAGCAGCGGTAGGATATGCCGCTCTATGGTGTGGGCGAGGCCGTCCTCTTCCACCGATGGCGCGACATGGCGCGCGGCATCTCGTACTTCTTGGGGCGCGTTGCCCATCGCTATGCCCAGCCCCGCGGTCTGCATCAAGGGCAGGTCGTTGAAGCTGTCGCCCACCGCGATTGTCTGTGACGGCGTGATGTCTGACATATCGCACAGAATCCGCAGCGCGCTGCCCTTGTTGACGCCGCTCCGCGTGAAGTCCACCGCCCACAGCCGGTTGTACGGAAGCCAGACCTTCACCGCGTCCAGCCCACTTTCGTCGGATATGCTCTCCACCATTGCGTCGGCGTCCGCCTCGTCCAGGTCGAGCGCCGAAACCCTGGTGAGTTCCCATGTGTCCAGCTTTGCCATGTCGGTCACCGCGCCGCCCGCGTGGGTGGCGAAGAACTCGCAGCCACTCTCGATGATGGGTCGCATGGCTCTGCGCGACAGATCTTCGCCCAGCGGGGCGCTCCACAAGCTCTCTCCGCTCGACGGGTCAATTATCATCGCGCCGTTGTCCGAGATCTGGGGCCATGTGAGGCCAAGTTCGCCCGCGTATTTGAGAACGTCGCCGGTCTCGCGGCCTGTGGCTATCGAGACCCCTATTTTCGCCGCGACCTCGCGGACCGCGTCTGCCACCTTGGGGGATATGCGTTCGTCCGGCCCTATAAGCGTGCCGTCCAGATCGAGAATGAGCGCCTTGTACTCAGGGATCGTGTCCATCTCAGGACGCGGCTGCCCACCGCCGGATGGAACGAACCGAACTAAGCCCCTGATCTTCAATCTTCTTGGCAAGTCCGATACTGATGTCCCGCGCAACGCTTGGGCCCTTGTAAATTAGACCGGTGAAAAGCTGAACTGTATCCGCGCCCTCTTGCAAAGCCTGCCATGCGTCATCCTCCGTGCATATGCCGCCGCAGGCGTTGATGTGTGTCGTGTTTCCGACCCTCTCGCGCACGTCCTTTACCATCCGCAACATATCCTCAAAGACAGGCTTGCCACTCAGCCCACCCGAACCCACGCTGAGCCGCGCGTCCTGAACGGGCTGTGTATTGGCCACGGTCAGCGCGTCCACCCGCTTCGATACACACACCTCCGCTAGAGACAGCGTAAGGTCATGGTGTTCGGGATCGTCTTCGCGGACGGGAAACGGCGGCATCTTCACGAAAAGCGGCTTTTGGCGAGATTCGTTGATAGACTCCAACAGTTCCGCCAGCGTGTCCGGATTGTGGAACACGCGAAGGTTAGCCGTGTTAGGCGAACTTATGTTGACCTCTACGGCGTCCACAAGAGGTTCCAGTTCACTGTGGCAGGTCACTATATCGCTGACCCCGGTCCCGGACACACTTACGACCACTGGGGTATTCGTGATTTTGGGTCTATCACGCGATAGTCGCTCGACTGCGGCCTCAAGACCGGCTCCGGGAAACCCGAGCGAGTTTATCAGCGCACCGCGTAACTTGTCTCTGAGCAGCCGTGTCCCCGGATTGCCCGGACGCGGCTCGAGTGTCACCGTCCCGCAGGTTACATATCCAAATCCTAAGGATGACAGCCCGGGGAGAACCTCACAGTTCTTGTCGTAACCTGCCGCGAGTCCTACTGGGTTTTTCAGATTGATTCCGGCTAGGTTTGTGCTTATGGCGGGCGAGGTAAATCCGTAGGTCGCTTTCAGTACGCTCTGGGCCAGCCTTGGTTTGAGGAGTGGTATGGCGACATAGCGGTGGGCGGTTTCTGGCGGCAGTCTGAATAGAAGCGGTCTTATCAGAGACTCATACGTGTTTGGCAAGACTGATAAGGCCAATATGAGCCCCCTCCAATAACCGCGACTTAGTGGTACATAGAGTATCAGGAAATTTAGCTTATGGTCTATTTCTTATCAGGCATCTTATCGAATAGTTTTCTACTCAGGCCCGCTTTCAGCAAAAAGTACGCTTCACACAAGAGCTGGCATGATTCGTCCAAGAACTCATTTGCAGATCCTCTTCCCGATATCTTGAGATATTTGACCTTCCGCGACAGATAGGCCAATATAAATAAGATAACCGAGGAGCCCGAAGTGACTACAATCAATACAGCCGATGACTTGGTGGCGTTGCTGCAGGAAAACGACGAATTCCGGAATGCAGTGATGCGTGAGTTGCTGACCCAAGAATTGCTGGCGCTGCCTGCGGTATTCGACGCATTTGTATCTGAGATGCGCGGCGAGACGGGCGAGATACGCGGCGAGACGGGCGAGATACGCGGCGAGATGGGCGAGATACGCGGCGAGATGGGCGAGATACGCGGCGAGATGGGCGAGATACGCACCGGCGTCAGGCGCAATGCAGACAACATAGGTGAGGTGAAGGGGTTGCTCATGGAGAGAGCAGTTCGTGAGGACGCGCCTGTTATCGCCAGCGATATGGGTCTGGAATGGAAGAAATCCCTGGAACGCAATGACGTGGTCGCAATCGCGGATGAAGCAGTCCGAGAGGGGCGAGCAACCGGAATTTCACGCGATAACATGAGGAGGTTCCGACGCACAGACCTCGTGATCGAGGCTACGGACTACGATGATACGGTCCACTACGTCATCGTGGAAATCTCTTACACAGCGGATAGCCGTGATACGGATAGGGCGATACGTCACGCTGAGTATATCACCCGGTTTACCGGGGTACCCGCCTACGCAGCTATCTCTAGTGTTTACATAGACAACAGGATTGGGGACATCCTTACGGAAGACAGCCCCAAGCCGCTCGGCGTCAACCAGAAAACGAAGGTGTTCTGGTCGAGATCGCCGGAGTTGGAGTTGCCCAACTAGCGAGACAACATTTGTGCGAAATCGGATTTCGCACAAAGCCGCTCACGCTACGATGCGGGCCATGTGATCGCTGACCTCGACGCGCGCGACGTGTGTCAGCAGGAAGTCGCGCTTTTGGTCGAAGTCACGTTCGTTCCACTTCTCCAGCATGTCGCTCACGTCCACGGGCTGGTCGGACTTTTCGGCCAGCGCCCTGGCCTTGTCCAGTTCGGCGAGCACGCGTTCAAGCTGGTCGGTCTGAAGCGCGCCGGAGGCGGTCTTGCGAAGGGTCTGGGAGAACCTGCGCTCGGCGTTCTTCACCCTCTCTTCCCATATCTTCTTCAGGGCCTGCTCGGACTCGTCTCCCCCGTTCCGGTAAGCCAGCCTGCGGAGCGCTCTCGTCTCGATGGCGAGCGGAATCTGGGCGAGCACCGCGCCTTCCAGGTCGGCCTCGCGCCATGTGTGATAGCCGCACACGCTCTGGTTGTTCCGGGACTGGCATTGGTAGTAGCGGTAGGTGGCGCGGCTGCGATTGCCGTCCTTGTTGCGCCATAGCTGCCGGCGCGTTACGCCCATCATCTTGTTGCCGCAGGACTCACAGAAGGCGATGCCGGACAGAAGATACGGCTCAGGCCGGGACACTCTGCCCAGCGGACGACGCTCTCTCACGATGTCCTGGGCCTCCCGGAACACGTCGCGCGGGATGATGGCCTCGTGGCTTCCGGGCAACCGCAGACCGAACCGCGTGTAGGTGCCGATATAGACTGTGTTCTTCAGAATGTCCCTTATGCTGACGACATTCCAGTTTCCGCCCCTGCGCGTGGTTATCCCTCGCTCGTTCAGATGCTGGACGATGAGCCTCATTCCCATCCTGTCCCTGGTGTACAGCCGGAAGATGAGCTCCACGACGGGGGCTTCCTCTTTGACGATCTCAAGCACTCCGTCCTCGCCGTTACGGTAGCCGTAGGGCGGCCTGCCCAGTCCCTTGCCGCTGAGCGCCCTGTTCTGCATGGACATTCGGATCTTCTCGCCGCGCTCGCTCGACACGCCCGGAGCGCCCAGGGCAACCAGCGCGTTCTGGAGTGGGTCGGGCATATCGTCGTCCTGGCAGGAGACCTTGCTTCCCATATTCTCCAGAGCCAGAAATGAACGCGCGACTGTCTCCAGGTCGCTGCCCAGGTGCGTGGCGTCCGGCACGGTGACCAGGAACTCCGAGCCGGATTCCCGGATGTAGCTCAGCAGCCTTTCGTATTCGGGGTACTTGCCATCGTCCGCCGGCGACAGGTCGCCGAAGATCTCCACCGGCTGGTGGAGATTGACGTAGCAGTAGTCCTGGAATTCGGACTCGAATTCCTCGCGCGACTTGCCGTTATCTTTAACTGTGGTCGGGGCGTCGGCCCTGAAGTATCCCAGCGCTCTCATGTCTTAGTCTTTAGTGGTTGGTTGTCAGTAGTCATTCCAGGATCAGGATGCGCGAGCAGCTTCCGCACTGCACTATCTCGTCCCCGGCGCGCACTTTCTGGAGCTCGGTGGTGGGTATGACGAGCCTGCACCCCTGGCACAGGCCGCGCCTGTCAACCAGGGCGGCGCCCTGTCCGCCCCTGAGCTGCCTGACCTGTTCGTAGATGGCGAGGGTCATCGGAGCGTGTTCCGACACCAACTCGCCCCTGCGCTCGATGAAGTCGGGCAGTTCGGAGGACGCTTCGGCGTGGCGCGACCGGAGACTCGCAATCTCGCGGCTGCGTTCGCTGTCAACGCGCTCGAACAGCTCCCTCGCCTTATCCAGAAGGGCCTGCGTGTCGTCGCTCTCGATCATGATCTCGAGCAGCCTATCCTCAGCTTCGCCGCGATTCTCCGTCAGGTTGTCGCGCTCTTCCTGGTATGCCTCCAGCTCCCTGGGATTGGTGACCGAACCGTCGTAGAGCCTAACCTCGATCTCCGCGATCCGCCTTTCGATGTCCTCGATGCTGTTCTCGGTCTGTCTTCTGGGCCTGGCGAGTTCGGCCATCTTGTTTTCGAGCGCGTCCAGTTGGCGCCTTGCCGCCAAGCGTCTGGAATCGTCGGCCAATTTCGCGCGGATGTCGGCCAACTCCTCCTCGCGCTTCTGGATATCCCAGTCGAGAAGCTGAAGGTCGTATAGGTCCCTGATAGACGACATTGCCCACGCCCGCGCATCGGAGTTGAATTCATTCTAATACAATTGACAGACACTATGAATAGGTTCTAGGCGTCAGTATATCCACGAAGGACCCAAAGAGGCGCTAAGGTATTCGGTTGTCGGATTTGATTGCCGACTCTGGGGGAGGGAGACGGTGGGATCTGAACTGTGATTTGTGTGATTTTGGTGATGGGCTGTGATTTTGTCAGAAGCAGGATATTAGGATATTCAGGATGTAGGTCTGGTGGGTCTTTGCGCACTCAATCGTATCTCGGACTAAGCTGATACAGATTCGCGCAGCGTACATCTGGTTGACGAATTAGATATTATGTACTATTATCGGTCTGGGTTAGGAGGCTAAGGAAGGCACTGTGACAATTCAAGAACCGAAAGGGGACTGAATCATCCTCAGCTAGAGAAAACAGGATTTCGTACTCCTTTCAATCTATCCTATGAAACTCGTACACTCGCCAAGCAGACTCTGCAGACCGAAGGAACGGAATTCGATGATCACTGACAGCGCCATAGACAGGTTGGGATTTGCGGACTTCCCTCTTCAGGACAGTCTCAGCATATTGGAGAGTGACGCCTCTACGTCTGACAAGAAGAAGGCTATGGCGTCAATAGGCCGCAAGCGAGACCCTCAGCTTAAGAACATACTCATCAAATATACTGGATCGCCCAATCCTGAGATTGCGATGCAGGCGATCCGCGGTCTTCTGGTTTTCCGAAAAGACCCCGCGGTTCAAATTTACCTGGAAACGTTATGTGAGCATCCTAATGACATGATTCGAGATGTCATGCAGCAAGAAGTTCTGGGGAGGGGGCGCGTGAACGAAAATTCGCACTCCGCTTCTCCTGACTTCATGCAAAACGTAGTCGTACATGGCGATGTTCTGGATACCCTAAAGCATACTCCTGAAAGGTCAATCCATCTTACATTCACCTCGCCACCTTACTACAACGCGCGGGACTACTCGATATACAAGAACTATCAAGAGTACCTTGACTTTCTGGACAGCGTGTTTTCTGAGGTACATCGCATTACCAAGGAAGGCCGCTTCTTTATACTGAATACATCCCCGGTCATAGTGCCCCGCGCCGGCAGGAAATATTCCAGCAGGCGTTATCCCGTACCATTCGATATACACGCCCGACTTGTGAAGATGGGCTGGGAGTTCATTGACGATATTATCTGGGCGAAACCTGAGAAAAGCGCCAAGAACAGGGTGGCGGGGTTCGAAGTGAATCGGAAGCCGCTTACATACAAGGCGAACGCTCGGACTGAATACGTGATGGTGTATCGGAAGAAATCCTTCAAGCTGATAGACTGGAACTTGCGTCAATACTCAAAGGAATCAGTCTCACAGAGTTTAGTGTCGGATGATTTCGAGAGATCTAATGTATGGGACATAGCCCCTGTGACTGATAGAGTTCACAGCGCGGTGTTCCCATCGCGGCTGTGCGATCAGGTTATCAGGCTGTATTCGTTTGTAGGGGACTTGGTGTTCGACCCGTTCGCTGGCAGTGGAACCCTGGGCAAGGCAGCCATGCAACTTGACCGACATTTCTTCATGACGGAAATCCAAGAAAACTACGTTGCCCGCATCCGAGAAAACATAGGGAGGATGGTCGGACACGACAAGCCAGTCCGCTTCTTGGGCTTGGACGAATTCAAGTACGAGGCCAAGAGATGGCGATAACCCTTCGTAGGGATGCGGTTGCTGAGGTGATAAGGCGTGTGCTGGCCGGTCGTGATCACCGCGATGTTGTCGTTGATTTGATAGATGCTGAGTTTCTCAGCGACGTTCTTGAATTCTTTGAACAAGTCGTTCATGCCAGAATCAGGAAAACACACATAACGACGGACTGGTATCGGCAGCATTTCTTAAATGTCCGTGGGGACAAGCAGGAATTTGCGATGAATGGTGGTCTGAATATGAAGACCATTACAAACAAACACAAATCAGCAAGAAGAGAGATAGTTATCGAAGAAGCTCTGGACCATTACGACAAATTTCTCGAACTGGTTGACTCGCTGAGTGACGATAAGGTGAACATTGATCTGTCACTGACTCTTGGGAATGTAACAGTCCGCCTGGATCTGAACGAAAGCCTAGAAGTCATCTCATAAATATCTAAGGAGTATAATTATGCACCCAAGATGGACCAATCCCAAGTAGTTTTCAGGATGATATTCATATCTGACCACCAGCCGACGGAAATTGCCCAGCCAGGCAAACA
>JAAXHY010000555.1:376-5173 GCA_012270665.1 Dehalococcoidia bacterium | reverse complement strand
CAACCTCTGGATTATGTAACTCGTTGGCTATATTGTTAACGGCCCTGAAGAGGGAGCTGTGCGTATCATGTCGCCAGCCGCGCCGCTCGGCTATGGCTTTGACGGCATGGGCCGCCGCGCCCCATGTCTTTTCGGAGGCCTGCAACAGGTCCCCATCCGCGTGTTCGACAACGGCTTGTTCTATGAACCTATGGCTGGTTTCTCTATGTTCCAGAGGCGTCATAGACGTATGGCGGACAACCTCTTATTTCGATTTGGCGGGGGCGACGATTCATCTCGCCCCCGCCAACCGAGAGCCAGGGCCTAGTGTCCGTTGGTCTGAATGAAATTGGGAGCCTCGAACTGACCGTTTACTATCGGGGCCGCCTCAATGTTGAGGTGGTCTTCCAGAATGGTCGAGTACACACCTCGGTAGTCCTGGTTGGGAACGAGGTCGCCCTGTTCCAGCGCTTCGGGCCTGGTCTCGGGGTACTCAGAGTACATTCCACCATTGATCCTGGGACCGAGCGCGAAGGCGACTCCGGCGGCGCCGTGGTCGGTGCCAGAACCGTTGTCGCGGACGCGGCGACCGAACTCGCTGAACATGAACATGATGACGTTCTCATCGGCGTCGTGCTCGCGAAGGTCGTCCCAGAAGTCGGTGACGGCCTCGGACACGTCCTGCCACAGCTTGGCGTGGGTGGTCGCCTGGGCCGCGTGGGTGTCGAAAGAGCCGTAGTCGCAGTAGAAGATGCGGGTGCCGACGTCGGCCGTGTGTATCTGGGCTATGTCGCGGAGCTTGGAGGCGATAGGCGTCGCGCCGTACTCTACGCTGGAGTCGTACATGCCGGGCGCGATCTTCAGAATGTCCGCGCCCTTGAGCGCGTCCAGTCCGGTCTGGCCCAGGTAGTCCATGACAGGGCCGCTGCCGACGGCGGGGCCGTACATATTCGAGAAGCGTTCGAGCATCTTGAGTCGCTGTTCTTCCTGCTCGATGCTGGTGAGCAGTCCGTAGGTGGAAAGGTCAGCCACTGAGGCGACGGAGACGCCGGGCGTTACCAGCGCCCTGGGGAGCGCCTGTCCGATGTTGACCGTGGTTACGGGGTTGTCTCCGGCGGGGTCGAGTTCGCGGGTGGCGCGGCCAAGCCAGCCTTCGGTGCCGACTTTGTCCGGCTCACAGGTGTGCCAGATGTCCATGGATCGGAAGTGGGACCTGGGCGAATTGGCATAGCCTATGCCGTGAATGATCGCCATGTCGCCCTGCTGGTAGATTTCCTGCATCGGGCCCATCGCGGGATGCATTCCAAGCTCGTCATCCAGTCTCAGGACGCGGTCCTGAGGAATCTGGAGCGAAGGCCTGCTGTCGAAGTAGTGCTCGTCGTTATAAGGGATGACCGTATTGAAGTAGTCGTTGCCGCCGGTGAGCTGGAGCACAACAAAGACCGGGGGCTTCCCATTACCATTGCCATTGGCAGCCATTTTTCTCTCCTCTTTCTGTGGGATCTGGCCGGACGCGGAAAGGAATCCCGTATCCGGCTCATTCCGGTTCCTGTGATTGTGTCTAGCCGAACTGGTACTCTCTTGTGGCCGCGATTAGCGCGAAGGTCTCGGTCGTTCGTGTTGCGAAGTCGTGGGCGTCCACACTTACGTCGCCGCCGCTCGAGACGTGAGATACCAACTCGCCGTGGGTGCGTTCATCAACTTCCATCGGGCCCATGATGTCGAGACAGCGGTCCACGAGCTCCTCGGCGGTCATGACCGCGCCGTTGGATCCCACGTAGTCCACCATTTCCCTGACACCGGAGAGGTCGGAGTCGCTCACGCGGTCGGCGACGAAGTTAACGCGCTTGACCAGCGAGCCGCTGTTGATCCACTCGTGTCCGGTGTGCCAGCCTTCGACGCTGGGCGGGTCGAGGATGTCCTGGCCCATGTATCCGGGCTCTTTGCCCAGAGCCTCGAGTCGAGGATCGGGGCCTGTCATGTCCTTCGTCATCCTGAGCGTTCCGACGACTACTTCGGTAGGGCTCTTGACCTTCTGGTACTGGGCATCCTTGAAGTAGTCGGAGTTGAACAACTGGCGCAGGACGGGCTTGATCTCGTAGTTGCTGTCCACGAATGTCTTGGACAGTTCGTTGATCGCCTCGGGGTTGCGCGGCTCCTCGATGTTCCAGGCGGGAACCTGCGGCTCGTCAGCGACGAAGAAGTTGTACAGGTGCCGCGTTATGAACCTAGAGCAGGCGGGCTGCTGGAGGACGATGTCAATGATGTCCTCGCCGTCGAAGTCGCCGGAGTGGCCGAGGAAGGTCTTCTCAGTGTAGTCGTGGTCCTCGGGCCTGAAGCTGAACTTCCAGGGATGGCGTCCGTAAGGATACCTGGGCATCTTGGCGTCAATCGTCCAGCCGGTGAAGGCGCGGGAGCACTCGAAGACGTCCGTCTCGGTGTAGTGTCCGACGCCCAGGCTGAACAGTTCCAGAAGCTCACGTCCCCAGTTTTCATTAGGAGCGTGCTTGTGGTTCTCGTTGTTGTCCAGCCAGTAGATCATCGCCGGATTCTTGGCAAGCTCGACCAAGAGGCCGCGGTAGTTCGCCATGCCGTATTCGCGGAACATATCTATCTGTTCGAGCAGGTGGTTGCAGTTGTCCACCTTGGCGTTTCCGGTGGCGAAGACGTGGTGCCAGAACAGCGCCATCTTCTCCTGAAGCGGGCGCTGGGTGGTGACCATCCAGAAGAGCCAGTTTGCCTGGCCCGGCGCCGCCGCTCCGCCCGGGACCTCGGTGATCGGATGGTATCGGTACAGCGAATACTCGTCCACCGGGGGCTGCGATTCAGGGTTGAGGAGTTCCTCTACGGTTGCCTCATAACCCAACTCACAGTAACGTTCTACCTCCTCTCTTGTCGCCCCAAATCCGGCGCGACGCATGAGGTGGGATATTAGCGCAATGTCTTCTCTGCTGGCCATATATTCCCTCCTTTCCTCTTTCTACTTTAAGGTCGGCTTATAGCTGTAAATACGTTGACGTTATTTATGGTTCACCAACGAAGAGACTTCTTCGCCGCTTTCCTGACATACGGGGCATATTCCGTAGTAGTCGGTGCGCTGACGCACCAGATCGTATCCGGTGGCGTGGGACACGCGGTCAAGAGAAATATCCTCAACCTCGAACACGTCCATATCCTCGGCCGAACGGCAACTCAGGCAAATGAGGTGTGGATGAGAGTCGGGCCTGAGGCCGTCGTAGCGGTTGGCGGAGCCGCTGAATTCAAGTTCGAGAACCTGTCCGGCTTCCTTGAGCAGTTCGATGGTATTGTAGATGGTGGCGAGGCTGGTGGAAGGGTATATGCGGCGCACTTCGGAGTGGATCTCGTTGACGGTGGGATGGCGGTCAGTGGACGCAAGTGTTTCCAGCACTTTGGCGCGTCGCGGGGTCACATTCACACCCAACTTCGACATCGAAGCGCGCATCTCGTCAACGCGATGTTGAACCTGAAGGTCCAATATCATCTCCTGGCCTAGGCCTATGGTCCGGGAGAGTTAGCAGGGTTCCACCGAATTAGAACCGTTCTAATACCATCGGCATGGGGTACGATACCCCAGAGGGCAAAGCTTGTCAAGTTCTTATGATATCGTTCACTCCTCGGGTCGAGCGCAGCCTCTCACGCCCTAAGACTGTCCACGTGAGTGAACCTTGTCGGCGCGCGTATCTCTAAGGTCGGACTAGACGCGCGCGAGTCCATTCTCTACTACTCGATCCCGTCCAATCTGGGCTGTGCGCCGTTCACCTGACCGTTCCGGCGTCCGTTGGTGGATGCAGGTTTCTTGGCCTTTGGCTTGGACGCAGTTTGGGGATTGGCTGGTTTGGATTTTTCCTCAGTCCCCAGATCCAGGTCGCTTACACACGATATAGACGCTACGGAGTCGCCTTCGGACGGCTTGAAGATGGTCACGCCCCTTGTGTTGCGTCCGGCCTGCCTAATCTCTGACAGATTTGTTCTGAGCACTTGAGCCTGCTCCGACACGACATATACCTCTTTGCTGTCGTCAATCACTCTCGCGTCGGCCACAGGACCGGTATCCTCAGTAATCTTGTATGTGAGAACTCCCTGGCCTCCCCTGCCTTTCTTGCGATATGAACTGAGAGGGGTTATCTTGCCGAATCCGAGCTTGCTGATAACAACCAAGCTCGATGAGGGTCGCCCAACATCCATCGAAACCACTCTGTCATCATCAATTAGGTTTATTCCCTTGACGCCTCCTCCTCCTCGATGCTTGTATAGACGAACATACGACTGATCGAAGCGCAAGGCTTTGCCGTTCTGGGTAACTATCATGATGTGATCGTCGGGTGTGGCTGACCGAACCGATACTAGTTCGTCGCCTTCTGCGAGGCTCATCATGTTGTAACCGGATGGGCGGACGTTGGCCACCGTGCTCAGGGCGATGCGCTTAACTTTCCCTTTCGACGTGGCCAAGACGAGAACGTAGTCTTCGAACTGGAATTCTCTCTCCGACATTCCGATGACCGCTGTTACTTTCTCCGTGCTTCCAGCGGATATGACGTTGAGGATAGGAACGCCGCGCGTGGTACGCGCTGTATCAGCCCGGAGTTCAAAAGCAGTCAGCGAATAGACGCGGCCCTTGTTGGTGAAGAACAGTAATTTGTCATGTGTATCAACAACAAGGAGGTGTTCTACGGCGTCGTTGTCGCGTGTGGTCATTCCGCCGACGCCCTTGCCGCCGCGATGCTGGTTGCGGAATGTGTTGGCGGGGATGCGCTTGATGTATCCGCCCTGGCTTATCGTGACGACTATCTGCTCGTG
>JAAXHY010000555.1:0-293 GCA_012270665.1 Dehalococcoidia bacterium | reverse complement strand
AGTTCCTTTTTGACTTCGGCCAGAACCTTCCTGTCGTCGGCCAGAAGTTCCTCCATCTTGCGTATGGAATCCTGTATTTCCAGGTACTCTTTTTCGATCTGCTCGCGTTCCAGGGCGGCCAGCCGTCGAAGCTGCATATCCAGAATTGCCTGCGCCTGGTCGTCGTCGAGTCCGAAGCGGGCTATAAGCTGCTGTCGGGCTGCCTGAGCGCTCTCGGAGTTGCGTATCAGAGTGATAACTTCGTCCAGGTGACTTATCGCTATTCGCAGTCCGGCGAGGATGTGGGCGCGCTG
>JAAXHY010000220.1 GCA_012270665.1 Dehalococcoidia bacterium | reverse complement strand
GGCGCCCATGTGTGGGTGGAGATGGGAACGCCCGTGGCCTTCTGAGCGCGCGCTGCGGCCCTGAGGATTATTTCCCCTTCTTCGGTCACGCCGCCCATGTCGTTGGCGACCTTGATGATGCCCGCCTTTATGCCGGTGTTCTCGATGCCTTCTTCTATTTCTCGGACATAGAGCGGGGCTATCACGTCGGGCGTTGATGTCCAGAAGACCCTGGGGATGTCACGCCAGGTTCCGGTAGCGCAGATGATGTTGACGCCGGACTCGCGCGAGACCTGTTCGAGCAACCGTATGTCGCGTCCGAGATCGAGGGTGGTCACGTCTATGATGGTGCGGAGGCCCTCAGAGTAGGCGGTACTCAGGTCGACTATTCCGCGCTCGACGGCGCCCGCGCGGTCTATGAATTCGGGATAGACGTACTGGATGCCGGCGGACGTGACTATCACGTGTTCATGCGACAGGGTGAAACCCAAGTCGGCGGTGTCCAATGGGCCAAGCACGGAATTGATGGTCGCCATATCGTGTTCTTACTCCTCGGCTATGACTGGGTTGCTGAGCGTTCCTATGCCGGATATTTCCACATCCACGGTGTCGCCGGCCTCGATGTTCTCGGTCGCGCCGTCGGTGCCCATCCAAATCATGTCGCCCGGGTACAGCGTCAGATACCTGGTCATCTCGCTGATGTAGTGGGCGACGCCAAAAATCATGTTGTTCGTGGGAAACTGGGAGACGACGCTGCCATTTACTCTCACGGTCGTATGGAGATTTTCGAGCTCTACGTCGGTCTCTATCCACGGGCCCATGGGCTTGAAGGTGTCGCTGTTCTTGGCGCGCCAGAGGGTTCGGTCTCCGGCCTGCCACGCGCGCTCGCTGACGTCGTTGCCGATGGAGTAGCCGAGAATGCAGTCCAGCGCCTCATCTTCGGACACGTTCTTTACCTGCTTGCCGATGACGACGACAAGTTCGCCCTCATACTGGACTCGCTCGGTGGCGTCTTTGGGGATGATGATCGGCTCGCCGTGCGCGATGAGCGCGTTGTTGGCGCGGTAGCCGATGTCCGCCTTCTCAGGCAGGTCAGGCTCGCGTCCGAGAAGCGCGGCGGCCTCGCGGACGTGCTCCTCGTAGTTCACGCCCGCCGCGTAGAAGGTGAGGGGCTCGAACGGGATCCTGATCTGGACGGCTGACAGTGGGAAGCGGTGTCCGGTGCGACTGTAATCGCCGAACGGGGACCCAGAGACCTCCTCTATCTGATCGTCTTCCAGAATACCGTAGCTGACTCGGCCTCCGTACTGGTATCTAATCCACTTCATCTGGAAACCCTCCTGTCACGCGGGGTCAAGGTCGGCCTGTGGAGACGCGGACGCCGCTTCGATGTCGTCGGCGTCCGCCTCCGCCGCCCGTGTTTCATCCGCGCTGTTGTCGCTCCACTGTTCTTTGAAGTACACGAAGACGTCCCTAGCGGCGGCGGCTATTGGAACCCCGGCTATCATGCCCCATATCCCGGCGATATCGGCGGCTATCACCAGGATAGCCATAACCATGACGGGGTGAAGTCGCACGGCGTTGGCTTGCAGCCTGGGCGTTACCACGTTGCTTTCTATAAGCTGGGCGATTACATACACCAGTACGACCCAGATAATCTTGTCGGGGTCATTAGCCAGAGCTATCAGTACGCCCGGCACGGCGCCGATGATGGCGCCAACGATGGGGATGATAGCGAACGCCGCGGCAATAATAGCCAGGATGAGGGCGAATTCTATGCCGAGAATAGTCAGGCCCACAAATATCATAATCCCGACTACCGAAACGCTAATCAACTGCGCGCGGATGTACGAGCCTATGACCCCGTGAATGATTCCCAGCACGTTGCGAGTGTGCCTTTCGGCGGTGGACGAAAGAGGGGCGTACACTCCATCCAGCAACTCGTCTTTATCCTTGAGCATATAGAAGAGCAAAATGGGAACCACTATCAGGCCGATGATAAAAGACACGGTGCTAACCACGCTTTGGATAGCGCTAATAGCGGCGCTTTGAATAGCGTCTATAAGCGCCCCACTGCTCGCCTCCAATAGCTGCTGCACCTGTGTTACGACCTCTTCGGGGACGCGGTCGGTGAATTCGGCATAGAGTCGTTCCACCGTGACTCTGACCTGCTCGTACATTTCTGGGGCGGCCTCAATGAACCGCCTTCCCTCGCTTATCAGGGAGGAGAGAGTCAGATACATTATCACCGCGATGACCGCCAAGAAGACAATGTAAACCAGCAGGATGGAAATGACCCGCGCGACGCCCGGGAATCTTCGTCGGCCGGGCAGCCATCTCTCTAAGAACGCCACTACGGGATAGAGAAGTTCAGCCAGAACTATGCTGACAATAAAGGGGAAGAGCGCGACGCTCGCATTGTATAAGATATACACAACTACCAAGATTCCGACTGTGATCAGTCCCGGCAGCCGCCACCTCACCCACAAAGATGGCTCAGGATTGTGTTCTGTGGAATTTGAGGCCATCTGTCATCCTCTATACGATGAATTCTATGAGATTTTGTTGAAGACCGAACGCAGATATGCGGGGAACCGTGTTTCATTCGGATGTGTTGTATGCGATCATATCCTTGACAAGGGGAATCACGCTCTCGGCGACCCTGTCGCACTCTTCCACGTGCGGGAAGCCGGACAAGATGAACTCGTCTATTCCGAGTTTCCAGTATCCGAGAAGCTCTCCGACGACCTGTTCGGGCGTTCCGACTATGGCGGTGCCGCAGTTGACCCGCACTGTTGATATGCCGTTCCATAGGTGGGCACCGAGCCTGTGATCCTCGACGACGCGGGCCTGGGCGCGCTGCCCGACCATAGCCGTTCCCGCGAAGGCCGAACTTCTCTGGTCTCTCACGACGGACGCGGCCTCCGAGAGCAGGTCTTCAGCGGCGTCCCATGCCTGGGACTCTGTATCTCTGACGATGATGTGGGTTCTGAGCCCGTAGGAGGCTTTCCTACCGGCATCCTCGAATTTCTCGTTGGCCCTCTCGATGTGCGCCGCTATTTGCTCCTGGGGAAGTATCCACGCCAGGTAGATATCGGACTGCTTGCCCGCCAGGTCGAGGGCGCGGTCGGACGCGCCGCCCAGGTAGAACTTCGGGCCGCCGTTCACCACTCCCGGGGACACCATCGCGCCCTTGAGATTTATGAATTGGCCATCGAAGTCCACGGGGGCGGGCTTTTGCCAAAGGGCGCGGAGCGCGGCGATGAACTCCTCGGCGCGTTCGTACCTGTTGGCATGGTCGCTCGTTTCGCCGAATCGCTCGAAGTCGCCCTGTATGCCGCCTGGCACCACGTTGAGGTCTATTCTGCCGCCACTTATCTGGTCGAGTGTCGCGGCCATCTGCGCGAACAGTCCCGGAGAAATGAAGCCAGGTCTGACCGCGATCAGGAACCTGATTTGGCTGGTCACCGCGGCGAGCGCGGTAACGGTCGTCCAGGTCTCGGCGAGGGGAGCTTTTTCCTCGAACAGACCGTTGGCGAACCGGGTTGGGATGAGCAGCGAGTGAAATCCGTTTCGCTCGGCTGTCTCGACGACCTCGCGCAGGTATTCGAAAGTGGGAGGCCGCTCGGCGCGAACGGTTCCGATATGGGCGCCGTCGCCATCTATCGGAATGAACCAGTCGAATTTGGGTTCAGGTCTCTGTTTTGCCATGTTCAAGCCTTGTAGTCTTATTTCGAGCCCGGTGGGCATGACGGTCTGAGGACCTATCAGGACTTGCTCCCGTCCCACTTCTCCCGCATGAATTCGGCCATGCGCTCGATGGCCTCCTGGCCCTCATCCAGCATCGGCGCGAAAATATGCCAGACGTGAATCATATCGTCCCACTCCTCGAAAGCGGTTTCGACGCCGGCGGCGCGCGCTTTCTCGTCGAGACGGACAGCGTCGTCGAACAGCGTCTCGCTGGCGCCTACCTGTATGAGGAGCGGTGGAAGTCCGCTCAGGTCGGCGTACATTGGAGCGGCCAATGACGATCTGGGATCGGCGTCCGCAAGGTACAGTCCGGCCATGCCGACCAGCCCATCTTTCTGCACCATCGGGTCGCGGTCGGCGCGCGTGGTCATCGAGTCGCCTATGCCCTCCATGTCCACCCAGGGAGACAGACACACCCCACACGCTGGCAGGGGAAGACCCTGGTCCCTGATACTGACAAGCGTCGCGGCTGTCAGCCCGCCGCCCGCGGAGTCGCCCGCTATGGATAGTCTGTCAGGCGCGTACCCCTCATCCAGCAGCCAGCGATAGGCGGCAACGGCGTCTTCCACCGGGGCAGGGAACGGGTTCTCCGGCGCGAGGCGATAGTCAATAACGAGGACCTGGGCTTGGCTGGCCGCCGAGAGTCGGCGCGCGAACTCGCGGTGGGTCTTTGGCGAACCAATGACATAGCCCCCGCCGTGAAGGTAGAGAACCGCGGTATCGTCCGAAGACTCACTAGAAGAGACAAACTCGGCGGGGACGCCGCCTGCGTCAACCTGTCGTACATTCCCAGGTGTATTCCCGCCGACTACACGCGCGAGTTTCTCGAACCCGGCGCGTGAATCCTCGACAGTTGGATTCTCGGGCCTTTCGCGGCCGGTCAGAAGTTCTATCACCCTTTCGAGTTGCGCCGTGGACATTACGTCTTCTCCTAAAATGCGGGTTAGTCGTTCGGCTGTCTGACTGATTCCGATCCAAGAAGCGACGAGAGAATGTCTCCGCCCTCTCGTCGATCTTCCTGCGGCATACCGAGCTTTTCCATCAGCACGGGGTAGGACTCGACTTCGGGTATCGGGTCCATCCGCTCAACTTTCTTGATCTTGCTTTCGGCCTTCTCGATAAAGGGAGCGAGTTCCTCCGCTTTTGCGTGGGCTCTGTCCTCTTCACGCTCTTTGAATTCGGGAAGAACTTCACGCGCAAACAGTTCAAGCGACTCGCAGATATGCTCGTGCCGATTCCTGCCGCCCTGCTGTATGAACACTACCTGGTCCACGCCCGCGCTTTCGTATTGCAGAAGCGTCTCGCGCACCTGCGCCGGACTCCCTATGCAGCCGGTAGGATCGTTTTCACCGTTGCGATGCGCCTCGAAGTCCTCCCAGATATTGAATCTGCCCGGCACGTGCGTTCCCGTGGAGTAGTAGTGATTCAGACCGTACCCGAAGAACTCTATTCCGGGCAGACCGCGCTCGACAGCCGTGTCGCTGTCAGAATGGCACATGAAGCCGGTCACCATCGCTATGTTCGGGTTGATCGCCTGTCCGATGGGCTCGCACTCGTTCTTGAACGTTTCATAGTATTTCGAGACCCAATGTTTGGCGTCCTCAGCGCCGACGAAAGCGAATGTAAGCGCGCCAATGCCGAGCCGCGCGGCGAGTTTGATCGTCTCTCGATTGGAGCAGGCGACCCAGATTGGCGGGTGCGGCTTCTGAAGAGGCTTGGGCACTATGTTGCGGTGCGGCATGGAGAAGAAGCGGCCCTCGTATCCCGGGTAGGGCTCGGCGGTCATCATGCGGGCGGTCTCTCTGACCGATTCCATCCACATATCGCGCTTGAGCTTGGGATC
>JAAXHY010000367.1 GCA_012270665.1 Dehalococcoidia bacterium | reverse complement strand
GCCATTGACGGACCGCTTCTGATAGTCGCCGGTCCGGGCAGCGGCAAGACCCGGCTCATAACCGCGCGAATAGCCTACCTTCTGCGTGTGGTCGGCGTGTCTCCGGGAAGGATTGCCGCCGTCACATTCACCAACAAGGCCGCCCGCGAGATGAGAGCCAGGGTAGAGGCGGTCGCTTCCTACCAGGCGCCCAGACTCTCTATGGGAACTTTCCACGCCTTCTGCGCGCGGGCGCTGAGACAGGACGGCGAGGCGATAGGTCTGGACCGCAACTTCGGAATATACGACGATTCCGACCAGTTGGACATGGTCAAGCGCGGCATGGGCGAGTTGGAGATTGACGCCAAGCAATTCTCGCCCCGGGCGATCCTGTCCGCCATATCGGGGGCGAAGAGCCAGCTATTGACCGCCGACGGATTCAGAATGCGGACCGCAAGCTACTTCGACGAGGTGGTCGGTCGCGTATATGAGCGGTATGAGACCCTCATGGCTCGCTCCGACGCCGTTGACTTCGACGACTTGCTCATGAAGACCTACTTCCTGTTGAGCCAGCGCGACGACGTGGCGGCCAGGTACCAGGACCGTTTCGTCCACTTCATGATAGACGAGTTCCAGGACACCAATGTCGCTCAGTACGCCATAGCGCGCCTCATAGCGCAGAAGCATCGGAACCTATGTGTAGTGGGCGACCCCGATCAGTCCATCTACTCATGGCGAAACGCCGACATACGCAACATACTGAGCTTTCAGAAAGACTTTCCCGATGCCAGGATAGTGGCCCTGGAGCAGAATTACAGGTCCACTCAGACGATACTTGACGCCGCCTCCAGGCTCATTTCAGCCAACTCGCAGAGGGTTGAAAAGGAGCTGTTCACGAACAATGGCGAGGGCGTTCCCATAGAGATGTCCGAAGGCTACGACGAGGAGGAGGAAGCGCAGTTCGTCCTGCGCGAAGTCGCTTCCCTTACCCGCGCCGGCGCAGGCAAGTCGGCGCAGTATCGTCTAGGCGACATCGCCGTCATGTACAGGGTGAACGCCCAGTCCCGCGCCTTGGAAGAGTCCTGCCTTCGTTACGGTGTGCCTTACCAGGTCGTGGGCGGCATGAAGTTCTACCAGCGCCAGGAGGTCAAGGACCTCGCCGCCTATCTCAAACTCATCACCAACCCTCACGACGACGTCAGCCTGCTTCGCGTCATAAACATGCCGACGAGAGGCATAGGTCGTCGCACTCTCGACGAACTAACCCGGCTGGCGCGCGACAACGAAACCTCCATGTTCGACGCCATTCTCAGCGCAACCCCGGACGTCTCGCTGGGCGGGCCTCTGGTATCCGGGCCGTTTACCACCCGCGCCGCTCGCGCCTTGGGCGATTTCCGTGAGATAATCCTGAATCTTCAAGGCGAAGTAGAGTCCTGCGACCTGGTAGAACTGATCGACAAGGTACTGGACAGGTCGGGATACAGAAAGTACCTCGCGGACTCCGGCGAACGCTCAGACGAACGCCTCGACAACATCAACGAATTCAGAAACGCCGCGCGCGACTACCTCGATTTGCCTACGCCGGAGGGGTTGAATGCCTTCATGGAAAACGTCGCCCTCGTCAGCGATATTGACAGCATGGAGGACAGGCCCGACTCCCTCACTTTGATCACTCTCCATCAGGCCAAGGGCCTGGAGTATCCGGTCGTGTTCATGGTGGGTATGGAGGACGGGCTGCTGCCCCACTCTCGCTCGCTGGACGATCCCGCCGCCCTCGAAGAGGAGCGCCGCCTCTGCTACGTAGGCATGACGAGGGCGAAGGAAAGACTCTACCTGGTCCGCGCTTTCAGGCGCGGTTTCAGAGGCGGCTCCGGCCCCAATATGCCGTCCCGATTTCTGCTGGATATTCCACAGGAACTCGTGTCCAGACCGGACGCGCCCGAACCCGCCCCACAACCTCGGACCGAAACGAGGGACAGCCTGAGCGTTCCACGCTCTGGGCGCTCGTCACCGCGTTCAGGCGATGGTCGCGCCGGAGCGCAGGATGGTCGCTTCACGTTTTCACGACGTTCCAGGCCGGCGACTACCCCCACCGAGTCCTCACCGGAAAGAAGAAGCGGAAGGCGCGCGGCGCCGCCCTCGCGGCGCAGGGGCGCGAGAAGACGGGCCTCAGACACCGTAGCCGCGGTCTCCACAGGGGACAAGGTTCGCCACTCCACATTCGGAGAAGGCATCGTGATGAGTTGCGAGCCGTCGGGCTCCGACTTCGAGGTAACTGTCGCCTTCACTGACGGCGGAGGAGTCAAGAGACTCCTGCTCGGTCTGGCGAAGCTGGAAAAGATCGAGTAGCGGTGTATCGTCCTGAAATCACCCCACGATGAACTGAATCATCGCAGCCGCCAGTCCGAGATATATCAGGAAGCCCGCCACGTCGGTTACCGTCGTTACCGCCACAGCCGATGACAGAGCTGGATCCACCCTCAGCGCGCGAAATCCCAGGGGAACGAGTACTCCGCTGACACCGGCTATGGTCATATTCGCAAGCATCGCGACGCCAATGACTATCGCTATGTACTCATTTTGCTGCCAGCCAAAGGCAACTACGGCTACGATTGTCCCGACCACAAGGCCATGTACAAGCCCCAGCCTCAGCTCCTTCCAGAGCAGTTTCCATGTGGAGACGGAGTTCAATTCCCTCAGAGCGATGGAGCGGACCATCAGGGTAAGCGTCTGAGTGCCGGTTATTCCGCCCTGTCCGGCGACAACGGGCAGGAAAGCCGCCAGTGCGACGGCTCTTGCCATCGTGGACTCGAAGAGCGTGATCACGACTCCGGCCAGGATGGCCGTGGCCAGATTTACGCACAGCCAGGGAAGCCTGCTGCGCGCGGATAGCCAGAACGGACCCGTCGCCTTCTCAGTCTCGGACACGCCTATCATCCTGTACATGTCTTCCGTGGCCTCTTCATCGAACACGTCAATGATATCCTCTACGACGATGATTCCGAGCAGCTTCCCCTCATCATCTGTCACCGGAATCTGGTACAGATCGTATCTCTCGACCAGACGCGCCACCTCCTCCTGGTCAGTCTCGGTCGTTACCGAAATGACCCGCGGATCCATGATGAGCGACACGAGTTGGTGAGGCCTCGCCAACACGAGATTAGCCAGTCCTATGCTGCCTCGCAGGAGTCCATTCCTGTCAACTACGAAAGCCTGTGTGATTTCTTCCGAAGAATACTCCGCCGCCCACTGCCGGATAAGGGTCATAGCCTGCGAGACGGTCATGTTCTCATACAGCGCGACGAACTCCGGCGTCATGAGACCGCCCGCCTCATCATCGGCATATTCTAGAAGAGTAGCGACCTCGGCGCCGGTCTCCATCCGACTGATGATCCCGGCCGCGTCGTCGGCGTTCATGCCCTTCAGAACATCCGCCGAGACGTCAGGGCTTACGACGTCCAGAATGCCCGGTAGCGAGGATTGCCCGACCAACTCGGCAAACTCAATCGCTTCGTCCGTATCGAGGTGTTCGATCAGGATTGCCATTCCCGCCACGGACAGATTTGTGGCGAGGCGTTCCCTGTGGTCGTCCGAAAGTTGAGTAAAGACATCCGCCTGGTCGGGAGGAAGTAGTCTCTGAAATCTGACGAATGCCTCGAGCGCCTGCTCCTGATCCAGCAGGGTGGACACTACGCCTGCCGCTTCCTCGGGCGCCACGTTTTCTCGCGTTCCCGTGTCGTTAGACATGATTACCCCCGGCGCAGGTTTTCAAAGTGGGAAATCTTCGGGGGAGGGAGACATCGGGTGGGTTGTTCCTTCCCGTATTGGCAACTCCGACCGTCTGGTCGGAGTTGGTAGCGCATACGGGACTCGAACCCGTGTCTCCACCTTGAAAGGGTGGTATCCTAGACCCCTAGACGAATGCGCCATGTGAAGCGGCTCCGTACCGCTGTTGAGGGGATGACTTGGTAATGATTGGTAGCGCGTACGGGATTCGAACCCGTGATCTCCACCTTGAGAGGGTGGTGTCCTAGGCCGCTAGACGAACGCGCCACACACTGCAACAGC
>JAAXHY010000003.1 GCA_012270665.1 Dehalococcoidia bacterium | reverse complement strand
CGTATGTTCTGAATCCATGCCGTAATTGTAGCATAGAATGAGGTATCAGACGAAACCGTGAAAGACTTTGAAAAGGCCGTGAAGGACATCCCGGCGAGCCGATGAATTTCGACTCACGAGGATGCCCTCCCAGTTACCGCTCGGTTGGATGATTGCGCTAGATGCCCCTGTCCATTCCCATGTCAACGGACAACTCGCGGCCTTCCAGCGACTCTTCCATCTGGCTTCGGAAGTCCTCCCAGAGGAGGTCCTCGTTCACACCGTCGCCGTTCTTGACCTTGTTCTCCATGAGCTTGTTCCTGAACTCGATCAGTATCCAGTCCTCAGCGCGGCCATGCGGCATGTCGAAGAAGTCGCGCTTGAAGCTGGGCAACTTGCCGGGGCCGAAGTAGCCCTTGTCGGAGAGTTCGTAGCCTTCGAGGTTGTCGGTGCCCTTGCCCAGGATCTCGCCGTCGGTGGCTATGTAGTGCTCCATGACAGGCTTCATGCCGTACTTCTGTATTGGGCATACCTTCATGCACACTCCGCAGCCCTCGTAGCGCGTCATTACCGGGCGGCAGCGCTTGAAGACCAGCTTGTTCTTCTCCACACCCCTGTACCAGACTTTGTCCGGCATGAGCGCGCGGCCGGGGCAGCGGTCCACGCAGACCTTGCACTCCTGGCAGAATTTGTGGATGCCGTAGTCAATCGGCTGGTCGTAGGTGACGTTGGCGTCGGTATAGACTATCTGCAGGCGCGCCCTGGAGCCAAAGTGCGGGGACAGAAGCTGTCCATTGGCCCCTAGCTGTCCGAGGCCGGCGGCGACGAACAGAGGAATCATCGGGCCATAGTGCCAGGTTGGGCCGGACACCTGCACGTTGTAGCCGAGCGAGCGAATGAACTCGGTCAGTTCCATGGTAAGCGGGCCCTGGTCGAAGTAGGTTCCGAAGTGGGTGTCCTCGGCCTCCATGCTTGGTATGGTCTGTGTCTTGCGATAGTCCTGCTCCAACGCGAGACAGATGGCGTGAGGCAAGTCTTTGCGGATGTCGGGCTTTCGGGTGTTATAGACGTAGTGAGCGTCGTTGCGGGTGAATCCCACTTCGCCGTATCCCAGTTCAAGGGCTTTCTGGCGGATCAGTTCGGTCACGTCCTCGCCGGTCGGGGTTCCAATCGGCTCCAGTTCGCCGCTTGTCCTCACCCACTCGACGATGGGCTCCATCTTCTCCTGGTGCTCGTTGAAGAACTCTATGGACTCCGGGGTGAATCTCTCTCGCTCCTCCCTTGACCACTCAGCGGAGGCGCTCTCCTCGATTGCCATGTTCTCGAGGGGATACTCCCTGCTGAAGAAGGAGACATCCCTTTCTCGTGTCGGAATGCCCGGCTCCGACAGCAGATCCTCAGCAACAGGAATGGTGACAGGCTCATCTCCGAATTTTCTGCCCGGACGCTCTACATAATTACCTACCTTCTTGGCCATAGCTGTATCCCCTCCTTCAAGAGAACCTTGCGCCGAATCGGATGCCACGAGAGTAAATTTTTACCCAGCGCACAATCTATCACATAACTTTTAATTGCGCAAAGGTATAGTTTGATTGGGAATTGGCGCGCAATAAAGTATCTGAAACGTGTTTTTACGTCATCCGTTTTGTTGGTTGAAGCGACGGTGCCGGGTACTTGCTCGAACAGACATGACGCCCGACCGCATGGGACTGTGTTAGAGTAGTGGGCGCGCTTGAAACTAGTTCTGAGGAGATACCAATATGAAGATAACGAAAGTAACTCCCTGGCTCGTCAGCTTCCCATGGGAGGTGCGAACAGGTGTCGAGCAGAAGCTCGAAACGCGCGACCGGCAGCTTGTGTTCGTGCAGGTGGACACTGACGAGGGGATAACCGGCTGGGGCGAAGTGACGACGTATCCTGGTCCTGTAGCCAACCGCGCCATGGTGGCGATGATAGGCCAGGTGAGCGACTTCCTGGCGGGCGAGAACACCAACGAGTTCGAGCGTCTGTGGCAGAGGATATTCCGCTCCTTCACGTATGTAGGGACGCGCGGCGCGACGACCGCGATGATAAGCGGCATTGACATCGCGCTCTGGGACATCCGGGGCAAGGAGCTGGGTCTGCCCATATACGAACTGCTTGGAGGGCGGGTGCGTGACCGCATCGCGCTCTACACACACCCGCCCGAGCCTCGCACTATCCCGGATGCCATAGCGGACGCGCGACAGATAGTGGATGCCGGATACGAGGCGTTCAAGTTCGACCCGATGATGCGCTTCATTCCCGGCGGCAATGATGGCTTCATGGACGGTCAGTTGAGCCGGGAGGGGATCGCCACCGCCGACGAGATAGTCGGCGCAGTTCGTGAAGCAATCGGCCCGGATATCGAGATACTGATAGACGCGCACGGAATGTACAACGTTCCGACCGCCATCGAGCTTGCCAATCGGCTCGCCAAGCACAATATACACTGGTTCGAGGAGCCGGTGCCGGTGGAGAGTTACAGCGCGCTGCGCCAGGTGCGACGCGAGATTCCGGTCAAGATTTCGGTCGGCGAGCGTCTGCACACTCGCTGGGAGTTCGTGAACATCTTCGAGAACAACCTTGCCGACTTCGTGATGCCGGATGTCACCTGGACGGGCGGCATCACGGAGCTAAAGAAGATCTCCACTATGGCTGAGGCGTACTACGTACCGGTGTCTCCGCACGACGCGAGCGGGCCGGTCAACGTGCTTGCGGGCGCGCACGTGATGATGACGACGCCCAACTTCTACAAGCTGGAGACCTCACGCTATGACCTCAGCGGGTACGACGTGTTCATCGAGCCGGGTCTGGACATCCGCAACGGCGACCTGTATGTCCCTGATACCCCGGGTCTGGGAGTGGAGATGGACATGGACTATATGAGGGCGCATGTGGTATTCGGTGGGGAGTAACTGAAACGGCAGTCGGCGCAGGAGAAATATGCTTGCGCCGACTTCGTTAGATCGCTACTTGCATATGTGGGTTATCGCCTGATCCAGAATGACAGTCGCAGCTTATCACTTCTGGTCGTATGAAGATTCAAGCACGGATAGGGCGTATGTCACAGCGTCCTCGTTGGCTGGATCAAATACGTAAGTCCATCCACGACTGTCAGACTTGCTGTCATTCTTAAACCTTTCTTGCGGATCTGAGAAAGGTTTGTAAGCGTACACGCGGTATCGTCCCCTGTTGGCGCCTCCAATGTTGTACCTGATATGTCCTATTCGCGCGCTGCCTGGTTTCCTCAAGTCATAACCGCCTTGGCGAACTACTTTCTTTACATGGGGACGCCTATCAATCCTATCTACAAAGTCCAGAGCAAATCGTTTCTGAACCGGATCCATTGTTTCGCTAGGATCCTTGGCGGAATACTTCAAGACGACGACGTCAACATTATCGTCACGTTCGCTGTTTTCGGGAGACATATTGTGAAGACGCACCACGGTCTGCGAATCCATGTATGCCTCTCCGCAGTTATTGCATACCTTGGCCGGGATGTTCCTGACGAAGATTATCGTTGAATCCCGCTCCAGAGTAGAAGTAGTAACACCCGGCTCTGTTTCACCGTTCTTGCAGATGACGCAGATCATTGCCTCCTCCTTCTGAAGCCCGGCATCCATCTTTCGGGATCAGGCTCATATGCCGTTATGACAATGATTGTACCAGTCTCCGGCTCATCAGCCATTACGACATGAATGGGTCTGCCGCCTATCCATCCTAGAACTAGCCTGCTGGGAAAAGGCGTGTCCTGCGGATAAGTCTCAATGACTTCGCCATGATTTAATACCGCATGCACCTCTTCCTCGGTGATGCCTCGCAGTTGCATCCTGACGTCTGCATGATTGCGGAACTCTACTCTGCGAGACGGACCTACCAATCCCTAATGTCGACGAAGCGGCCGGCTATGGCGGAAGCGGCGGCCATTTCGGGGCTGACGAGGTGGGTCCTGCCGCCCTTTCGCCAGTCGTCAATTCTGGTTTCTGTACGAATGTCCTCGCTTTCACTACGCGGAGACGACATATCTACGTACCTCTACTTGGATGTCAGGATCCGCCTCTCCCACGGACTTTTCGAGCAGTTGTCCTGTGGTTTCGGAGTCGAAATACTCCTCCCCACAGTTGTTGCAGATTTCAGCAGGGACGTCTCTTACTATCAGGACTGATTCGGAGGATGTGGCGACGAAGACAGCAGAGCCAGGTTGAGTCTCGCCATTTTTGCAGAAGATGCACTTCATGTTTTTCTCCTTCTGAAACCAGGGTGCCACCTATCAGTGTCAGGGACATATGCGGTTACCGCAAAGTAGATGTCGTCCCGTTCATCATATGCTAACACCACATGGATAGGACGCGCTCCAGCCCAGCTCAGCAATAATTCGCTCGGATATGGTACATCGTCCGGGTACTCTTCAATCACCTCACCGGTGTTTGCTACCGCAATGACCTCCCTCCGCGTAATTCCCCTGACTCGAATCTGTCTGGTCGCATGGGATGTAAATACAATCCTCCTGTCACTTCCGCTCCTCTGCGCCACTTACCACTCGCGGATGTCGACGAATCGGCCGGCTATGGCGGAAGCGGCGGCCATTTCGGGGCTGACGAGGTGGGTCCTGCCACCCGCGCCCTGGCGTCCTTCGAAGTTGCGGTTTGAGGTGGCGGCGCAGCGTTCGCCGGGTTGGAGGATGTCGGGGTTCATGCCGAGGCACATCGAGCATCCGGCGACGCGCCAGTCGAAGCCCGCGTCGGTGAATACGCGGTCAAGTCCTTCTTCTTCGGCCTGCGCCTTGATCTGAGCCGAACCGGGAACGACCATCGCATACACGCTGTCGGCTACTCTCTTGCCCTTCACCACCTCGGCGGCGAGGCGCAGGTCTTCCATGCGGGAGTTGGTGCAAGAGCCTATGAACACGCGGTCAAGGTGGATGTCCTGGATGGGGGTGTCTGGATCGAGACCCATGTACTCGAGCGCGCGGGTCGCGGATTCCCTCTCGCCCTCATCATCGAAGGAGTC
>JAAXHY010000235.1 GCA_012270665.1 Dehalococcoidia bacterium | reverse complement strand
CTTCGGCCTCCGAACCCTATCCCGTACATCAGAGCGAACACGTATGCCATCAACACGCTATCGAAGAGCGCGACGACCAGTATCCCAAGCCCTTGGATAAACAGGAAGAACGCTATCCTCATGGTCTTGGGAAGACGGTCCGCGAAGTAACCCGACACGAACTGCGCCGGCAGCGCGACTATTGTGTAGGTCAGAACCACCACCCCGGCTCCACTGAGCGACATTCCAGTGTCCGTCAACTTTGGAACCAGGTGCAGTGCCAGCGTTACGATAGCGACACTCGAAGCCACCTGCGCTATCGTGAGTATCCAGAAGGCTGGAGTCTTGAGGGCCTGAATCGCTGTAAAGTCCGGCTCGTCGTCCATCGCTTGCGCGGGTCGCTCTCCGTTGTCTATGCGGCCCGCCTGCGCCGGACTGCCGTCACCGTCCGGCACAAGACCCATGTCCTCTGGACGATTGCGAATGGCCTTCACCGACGGCCCTACGATCAGCAGCAGGAATATCCCTATCCCCATCGCCGCGCCATTTAGTTCGAATCGCTCGATTGCCAGTCCCAGAACAGGCACCAGAAGTCCGCCGAGGTGAATCCCTGACATCGAGCACGCCATTGCGAAAGACCGTCGGCGATTGAACCAATTGTTCACCATGGCTATCAGGGCGAGCCAACCACCCAGCCCCGAGCCCAGCGATATGAACATATATGAGGCATAGAAGTGGATCAGCCTCTCATCCAGAAACTCGAATGGTGAAGCGCTCAGCAATCCGAGGCTGCCCAGGAAATCTATCTGGGAGAGCCAGATGAAGCCCAGCCCCATCATCGTGTACCCGATCAACACCATGCGCCGCGTACCCACCCTGTCCACCAGCACGCCCTCGATTGGCCCCAGGATCGCCCCCTCCACCCGCGCCAGCGAGAACGCGCCTGAAAGCGCCGTGCGACTCCACCCGTACTGTCGCTCCAGCGCGACTAGCATCGTTCCAAGTCCCTGGAACACCGTCAGCGACATCAGCGTCAGCATGAACGCGGCTAGTCCCACCAGCCACCAGCCATAGAACACGCCACCGCTCATCACCAGGCGTCCCGCGCTCAGTACGTCGGCTCTCAGCCCTACCTTGGTTTCACTCTCTGTCTTAGTTCTGGTTACTCTATATCGCATGGGCGTAAGACTACCAGAAACCACCCCCGAATTTTCAATTCCCCCGCCATTATCTGAATTCCGTTTATCTTGTCCGTCGACTGCCGAAAACACTGTCTCATGTTGCCATTCAGCCGTCCACCAACTAAACTCGGAAACGATCCGTCTTGGGACATCCCAGTTCCCTCGACATTCAAAGGGAGGTAACAGTGATAAACAACCTGATGGACAAATACTGCATAGTCGGTGTAGGAGAAACCGACTATAGCCGAGGCTCCGGACGCAGCACCCGCGCTTTGGCCACCGAGGCTATAAACAACGCGCTCGCCGACGCTGGCCTCAAGCCCCAAGACGTTGACGGGATGCTCAGCTACCACGGCGGAGACTCCACCAACTCCAGTACCCTGGCTTACGACCTCGGCATCAAGCTCAACTTCTACATGGACTGTTCCGGCGGCGGCTCCAGCACCGAGGCGCTCGTGGGGCTGGCAATAGGCGCGATAGAGGCGGGCATGGCGGACACCATCGCCATCTTTCGCTCTATGAACGGCTACTCTCAGGTCCGTATCGGAGGCACCGGCTCCAGGGCCGCCAACCCTGTATCCGGCCCTGACCTTCTCCGACGCACCTACGGCCTGGCCAGCGCCGTCCAGTCATTCGCGTTCACCTTCACCCGCCACATGATGGAGTACGGCGTCACCAGCGAGCAGTTGGCCCAGATAAAAGTCACCCACAGCAACCACGCCAGCAACAACCCAAAGGCGCTGATGAATCACCGCGTCACCATTGACGATGTTGTGAACTCGCGCTGGATAGTCCGGCCATGCGCCCACCTGCTCGATTGCTGCCTGGAGACCGACAATGCCACCTGCATCATCGTAACCTCTGCCGAGCGGGCCAAAGACCTCAGCCATCCACCCGCCTATATCCGCGCCGTGCAGGGTCGTGGCACCAAGCTGGGCGGCGACTTCCACTATCAGCACGCGCCCATCACCAGGGTCGCCGGACACCAGGTCGGCCCGCGTCTCTTCGCGCTGGCCGACCTCACCCACGACGACATAGACGTAACCGGCTGCTATGACGCCTTCACGTACACCACCCTGCTCCAGTTCGAGGACTACGGATTCTGTGAAAAGGGCGAGGGCAAGGACTACGTCACGTCCGGAATAACCGATCTTGGCGGACGCCGGCCCAACAACACCAGCGGCGGACACCTGTGCGAGGGCTACACTCACGGCATGAACATGGTCATTGAGAACGTGCGCCAGTTGCGCGGAACGGTGGACGACTACTGCCCACAGTGGGTGGACGGCGTCCACACCTACGACTACTCTGAAGGCAACTGCCGCCAGGTCAAGGACGTCAACATCACGATGAACATGGGATGGGCCAACCCCGCGACGGGCAGCGCCATGATTCTCAGGAGGTAATTCCATGCCGGTTTATGAATACCGACAACTGCCAGTCAATATCTCTGAACAGGATTCCGAGTACAAAGGCTACTTCGACGCCGCTACTGAACACAAGCTCGTCCTCAAGAAGTGTCTGGACTGCGATCTGCTGCGCGGAGAGCCCGGAGCCGCCTGCCCTTGGTGCGCCTCCATGAGCTCCGAATGGGAGCAGGTCAGCGGAAAGGGCACGATCTACAGCTACCAGGTCGTGCCGCACAGCATACTGCCCGGCTTCCGAGACTGGACGCCCTACCCCATCGTTCTCGTCGAGCTTGACGAGCAGGTTGGCCACCCCAACCCGGGCGATGGCCTGCGCATCACCGCCAACCTAGTTGACGAGAACATGGACGCCGAGAAGGAGGAGAACGTCGCCATAGGCAAGCGCGTCGAGGTCTGCTTCATGGACATCGAGGACGGCTTCACCCTCCCCCAGTTCAGGCTCTCCGACGAATCGCCCCCGGGCGAAGTCTGGCGATACCCGGCGCCCTGAACACAGAGAATTAACATAATGAACCTTAGAACACTTGAAAAGGCGTGAACTTGGGACTAAAGATATTCTTCGACGTGGATTACACACTGCTCGCCATGGACGGAAGCCTCCGTCCCCGGACAAGGGACACATTCGAAAAGTTGATAGAGGACGGACACCAGGTCTATATCTGGTCGGGCGTCGGACTTCGCAACGACGACGTGAAGCGACACGACCTGCAGGACCTCGTCTCCGGCGTTTACAAGAAACCGATCTACGACTTCATAAACGGCCTGGAACTCCTGAAAGTCCCGCACTGGCCTGACTTCGTAATAGACGACTACCCGGAAATCGTGGACACCTTCGGCGGTGTGCTGGCCAGACCGTACTTCTTTCGCTCTGCGGACGACGACGAGATGGACCACATCTACAACATCATAAACGACTTCGCCGAAACCGGTGTTTCAGAAAGAGTGGGATACAGGGCCGCGCGCGGCAAAAGACCCGGATAAGTTCGCAGTATCATGCCCATCCAACTCCTCAGACCTGAGGTCTCATCTAGGATCGCGGCGGGCGAGGTCATCGAGAGACCCGCCTCCGCGGTCAAGGAACTTGTCGAGAACGCCCTCGACGCGGGAGCGTCCAGGATACAGATCGAGATCAGGTCCGGCGGCATAGAGTACATTCGCGTAACCGACGACGGCGGCGGCATAGCGGCCAACCAGGTCGAACTCGCCTTCCAGCGCTTCGCCACCAGCAAGCTCTCGGATGCCGACGACCTCGAATCAGTCTCCACGCTCGGATTCCGAGGGGAGGCGCTCCCGAGCATCGCTTCCGTCGCTCGTGTCGAGATGCGAACCCGCGCCCACGACGAGGACTCAGGCACGCGCATCGAACTGGAAGACGGCGAGATACTCTCCCTCTCAGGCGCGGGTCTCCCCGTTGGCACGACACTGATAGTGCGAAACCTCTTCCACAACTTCCCCGTGCGTCGAAAATTCCTTCGATCCCCCGCGTCCGAGCACACCCGCATACAGGCCGTCCTCTCCCACTACGCCATGGCCTACCCCGAGGTCGCGTTCGACCTACAGGCCGACAGGGGCAGGCAATTCACCACAGCGGGGAGCGGCAACCTGCGCGACGCCGTGTCCGCCGTCCACGGCAGAAGGGTCGCTGAGTCAATGCTCGAAGTACAATCCGACAGCGATACTACAGAACCGTCTGTAAACGGTCTCATAGGTCCGCCGACCCTGGATCGTGCCAACCGCACCTACATAAGCCTCTTCGTAAATAGGCGCTGGGTGCAGAATCGCTCCATCTCATACGCCATCGAACAGTCCTACCACGGCTTCATGGCTGAGCGCAGATATCCGGTCGCTGTCCTCAACATCTCAGTGCCATACGACGATGTGGACGTGAACGCTCACCCCGCCAAGGCCGAGATACGCCTCAAGAAAGAGAACCAGGTCTTCGGCGCCGTCCAGAAGGCGGTCAGAAAGACGCTCACCGACCACGCTCCTGTTCCCGAGATCAGCCATCGCTCCGTTAGCCGACCAGGTGCGCCCTCACTCTCACAGTCAACGAGAGCCAACGATCCCGCGACCTTCTGGCCCACCGCGCCTTTCAGCGCATCCCGCGGTGCGCACAGCCAACCCCCCGCTTCCCACCACACATTGGACTTGGGAGACTTCCTCGCTCCTCACGACCCATCTGAGGCTGCCTCACCCGCTCCAAACATCACGCCGGGCAAAGCCCTCCCCGTCCTCCGCGTCCTTGGTCAGATACGCAGCACATACGTCATCGCGGAAGGCCCGGACGGAATGTACATGATAGACCAGCACGCCGCCCACGAGCGCGTCATGTTCGAGAAGGTAAGGTCACAGGCCGCAGCCGGAACCCCGGAGGTCCAGAGCCTGCTTGAACCCGCCGTCGTCGAGCTGGACGCGCGAAAGATGGAACTCATACTCGCCCGGTCCGACGCCATATCAGGAATGGGATTCGTACTGGAGCCTTTTGGGGACAACTCCGTCATACTCAGAGGCGTTCCCGCGCTTCTGAAAGACTCCGATCAGGCCGCCGCGCTCGTGGACGTGCTTGATCTCATGGCCGAAGGCGGCGGATTCGAGACGTGGGAGGAGCGCGCCGCCTACTCCTTAGCCTGCCACGGAGCGATACGAGCGGGCAAAGTCCTCAGCCCCGATGAGATGCGCGAACTCGTAACTCAGCTTGAACAGTGCGCCCAACCCAACACCTGCCCACACGGACGCCCCACCATGATTCACATGAGCTCCGGTCAGTTAGAGCGCGAATTCGGTCGCACATAGCCGTCCGAAACTTACAGTCAACCCACCCCTACTTCGCTATTCCCACTTCTACCGAGTTGATCGGCGGCAGATGCTCGACCATCAGCGACCAGCTTTCGCCCTCGTCTAGGCTGTGTTCGGATCACGCGGGTGTAGTCCTACCACAAACCCGAACCTGGACGGCAAGCCCTCGCTAAGATCGAGCCACTGGTCGCCGCCATCGTCTGATCTGAAAAAGCCGCAATGATTCTGCTGATAGAGCCTGTTCGGTATGGTGGGATGCGCGAGCATCTTGTGAGGACACTGACCAAAATCGGGGAAGGGTTCAGGAGCGAAATCCGCGCGCACGCCCCGGTTCACTGGATCCCATGTCTCACCGCTCTCCTCGTCCTGAACACGCCCACCGCCGAAATCCCCACCCACATCCTGGACTTAGATTCAGGATCCAGGGCCATGCTGTGCAGGCATAGTCCACCGAGTCCCAACTCCCACTGCTCACATGTCGGGTGAAGCGTCAAGCTAGACCACTGCTCCCAGGTCCGTCCCCAGTCATAGCTTCTGAACAGCGACGCGGGCGCGGCGCCCATGTACAGCTCCCCCGGCTCGCTCTCCCGCCCCGGCTCTATGTGCCACAGTTGGCCGACGGCCCGACCCGACCCGTCGCTCATCTTCGGGTTTTTCTCCGCGTCCGACCACCTAGAGCCCAAGTCGTGGCTGACCTGCACCCCCGATCCCCATATCTCGCTATTGACCGCGGACAGTACCGTGCCGCCGTTGCGTGAGTCATAGACCATGTGGAACACGTTGCCGTAGTCGTTGAAAGGACCGGATAGCCTCCAGTCCCTCCTCGACTCGTCCGAAGACAGTATGAAGCCACCCTTGCGCGTCCCAACCAGAATCAGTACATCGCCCTGTTTAATTCCGTTGGCGTTCGTCACAGTCCAAGTCCTTCAATGGTTCTGGACTTAACCTATGAGGAACTGCCGGGATTCTTAAACGTACCCGTTGGTCAGCATTTTACGAGTGTCGCCTGGACATAGAGAAGAACGCGCCTTGCCTCTTCCTATACGCGTTTCCAAGCTACCAGTTGAGTATGTGCGGCTTCTGGTTCCGCCAGCCGTCATCCGAAGGGAATACGGTTGTCATCGCCACCCGCTCTATGTCGCCATCGAACATATGCTCAACCGACGAGCGCCACTTCTTGTAGTGTGGCGCCTCGCGGTGAGCGTCCAGCGCGGCGTCGTCTTCATACACCTCGTACAGGTGGAACAGGTTGGGGTCTTCCGCGTTCGCAAGGATATCGAAGCGATAGCAGCCCGGCTCGTCCCGCGTGGATCCCTCCGCGTCGCCGAAACTCGCCTGCCTGAATTCGTCTGCGTACCCTTCCTTTATGCGTATCGTTACGAATATGGAGATCATGTCATATGCCTCTCAGGTCGAAGTTCAGCGAATTATATCACGCTACTTCCGCCTGGTCCGTCCGATAAGAGCCGTAAGCGCGAGGGTCCCGCTCACCACTCCGACCCCCACTATGCATGCAATCCCCTTCACCAGCGCCTCCACATCCCAGCCCACGGTTATGAGCGAGCGCAGCGCGTCCAGCAGATATGTGACCGGGTTGTAAGTGGCAACAGTCGAAAGCCAGCCGGTCATTGCCTCCCTGGGTATGAAGACCGTCGTAAGAAACACGAACGGGAAGAACAGCAGGAAGCTGGAATTCACCGCCGCCGGGTTCCCCGTCTTCAGCGCGATTGCATACGGGAATCCGGTGAACACGAGCCCCCACATCCCGGACAGCAGTATGAACAAAAACAGCCCCAGAGCGCCCGACGCGAAAGTGACCCCCACTATGAGCCCAATGATTATTACGGGTATAGTGAGAGCGACGACCAGCGTGAAGTCCGCGACCGTCAGCCCCAGCAGCAGCGCGAGTCGGTTCACCGGTGTCAGCGACAGCCTGTCGAAGTACCCCGTCTGTATATCGGTCACCAGCGTCACCGCCCTGGATATGCCCGTAACCGCGAATATGATTGCAACCGGGAGCTGGAACGCCTTGTAGTCCAGCCCGGGTATCCGCTCCGCCATGTCCTGGAGCGCGCCGATATTGATGGCGTAGAAGAACACCGGAATTATCAGCGCGGGATATATCGCCTCCGGGTCTCGCGGAATCGA
>JAAXHY010000238.1 GCA_012270665.1 Dehalococcoidia bacterium | reverse complement strand
CCGGGCGGGCCGTAGAGCAGGGTGTGGTCGAGGGGCTCGCCGCGCAGCCTCGCGGCCTTGACGGCTATCTCCAGGTTGGACTTTAGCAGTTCCTGGCCCACGTAGTCTTTGAGCCTGCGGGGACGCAGACCGGTGTCCAGATGGTCTTCTTCCTGGACCGTTCCTGATACTATGCGCTGGGATTGGGTCATTTGGGGACTAATCTGTGTGAAGCGGGGATTCAGCGCTCCCCATTCCCACGCAGTCGCCGGAGTTCGGCTTGCATTTGGGCTATCCGGGCTTCGGCGGCAATACGGGCGTCGCTTTCGGCTTGGGCGCGGAGTTCGGCTTGGGCGCGGGCGTCGCTTTCGATTTGCGCGCGGAGTTCGGCTTGGGCGCGGGCGTCGCTTTCGATTTGGGCGCGAACGAGGGCTTCGGAGGTGTTCTCAAGCCAGCGATTCGATACGGGGTCGTAGAAGCGCAGACGGCCTTCGTCCCAGCGCAAGTCCAGATTCAGAAGCGGGCTGTGAGCGCGCGGAGCGCCATCCGGGTCTGATTTCATGTCGAAACGACGATACTCACCTTCCGCGAGATATTGGCCAATCAGAGGCTCGCCGTAGTAATCGCCGCCCGTCGGGTCGTAGAGCCAGTACTCCAGAGCGCCCAGGCGCGCGTACAGGTCGCGCTTGGGGCCGAGGTCGTTGTCCGCCGTGCTGGGAGATCCGATCTCCAGAATGAAGTCCGGGAATTTGCCCGCGTCCCACACACGATAGGTTAGATGACGCTCGAGCAGCGATGCTCTGCCGACTCCGAACACGATGTAACAGTCGGGGGCGACGCTGAGAGTCGGGTCGCCTTCTACATAGTAGATGATCGTATTTCCGCTGACCAGTACGGTCAGGTCTTCGAAGAATGCCTTTAGGGTGGAGAGAACCTCTATGAAGAAGGGCTCTTGTAACAGGTTGTCGGGCAATGGCAGGCCGTCCGTATCCGGATAGATGATTTCGTGTTCGGGCTGTGTGGATATGGAGAGTTTGGTAGTCATCGAACTTGCTCCTGGGGGTATTCTAGCGCAATCGCGCCAGGGCGCAAAGGAGGAATGACGCGCGGGGGCGATGAATGCGACTTGTAAATTGGTTAGTCGCGCTTCAAGTCGCTGTTTTGGAATTTGACATGCAGATTGGGGATTGCTAGTATTACACATTGTCGCCAAATTGGGCGGTACGTATATCTGCGATTCAATTTTCCCAGAGACTGGCAAGGATTTGTAATGCCCACTGTTAACCAACTGGTGCGAAAACCGCGACGCTCGAAGGGCAAGAAGGATAAGGCGCCCGCGCTGCGATACTCGTTCAACTCGCTGAAGAATCAGGTTCGCAGAGGTTCAGGTTCGCCGCAGAAGCGGGGGGTGTGCGTCCAGGTGAGGACGCAGACGCCCAAGAAGCCCAACTCGGCTCTTCGCAAAGTCGCGAGAGTGCGCCTGACGAACCAGATGGAAGTTACCGCCTACATTCCAGGCGAGGGGCACAATCTGCAGGAGCACTCGGTGGTGCTGATAAGGGGCGGTCGCGTCAAGGACCTTCCCGGGGTTCGGTATCACGTGGTGCGCGGAACTCTGGACACGGACGGGGTGGAGGACCGGAAGCGGGGTCGTAGCAAGTATGGGGCGAAACGGTAATCAACCTCACCCCGTATTTGTAAGCGCGGGGCAGGCTCTAAGCCTTCTCCCATCGAGGGAGAGGGGATTTCAAGGAAGTTGTAATGGCTCGAAGACGACGAGCGGAAAGACGCAAGGTCACGCCGGACCCGAAGTACCGGAGCGTGGAACTGGCGCATTTCATAAATTATGTAATGTTGAACGGCAAGAAGACCGTGGCGCAGCGGATAGTCTATGACGCGCTGGAGCAGGCCTCGCAGGAGGTTCGGCGGCCAGAGATGGAGGTCTTCGATCAGGCGATACGCAACGCGACTCCTATGGTGGAGGTCAGGTCTCGAAGGGTAGGAGGCGCGACCTACCAGGTTCCGGCGGAGGTGCGTCCGGAGCGAAGGCTCGCGCTGGCGATGCGCTGGATAGTCCAGGCGTCTCGCGCCCGGAAAGGCAGGCCCATGGCCCAGCGACTCTCGGCGGAGTTGGTGGAGGCGGCCAGGGGTCAGGGCACCGCGGTAAAGCGGCGTGAAGACCTGTATCGCATGGCGGAGGCCAACAGGGCATTCGCGCATTACAGGTGGTAGCCGGATATAATCTGCCCTTTATTTGAACAATGGTAATCTGGCAGAATTAAGCGCTGGTTGCAGTCGGCGCGCGATTTTTGGCAATACGCCTCAGTAGGGGCGGGTTCGCAAACCCGCCCCTACTACGGTTGACGGGGAAGCGATTTCCGTCCCGCGCTTGATACTCAATGTGAAGGAAGACATGAACAACGGAATGCTGGAAAACACCCGAAACATCGGGTTCATAGCGCATATTGACGCGGGCAAGACCACGGTCACCGAGCGTGTGCTCTACTTCGCCGGAAGGATCTACAAGATAGGCGGGGTTGACGAGGGCACCACGGCCATGGACTGGATGGCGCAGGAGCGCGAGCGAGGCATTACGATTACATCGGCCGCTACCACTTGTTCGTGGAAGCAGTATGTCGTGAATATCATTGACACTCCTGGTCACGTAGACTTCACCGCCGAGGTGGAGAGAAGCCTCCGAATACTAGACGGGGGTGTCGTTGTGTTTGACGCGGTCGCGGGAGTGCAGCCGCAGTCCGAGACCGTATGGCGACAGGCAGACAAGTACAACGTCCCCCGCATTTGCTTCATAAACAAGATGGACAGAGTGGGGGCCAGTTTTTCCAGGGCGATTGACTCTATCGCGCGCAGGCTGGACGCGAATCCGGTGGCCATACAGATACCCATCGGGGAAGAGGACGAGTTCCGGGGCGTGATAGACCTGGTGGACGAAAAGGCCATCTTCTATGACGAGGAGGGGCCTGTCGCGCCGCGTGAAGCGCCTGTCCCGGAAGAGATGATCGAAGAGTTCAGGGACTATCGCAACGCGCTGGTGGAAAAGGTCGCGGAGACTGACGACGACCTGATCATCAAGTACCTGGAAGACGACGAGATAACGAAGGATGAGATAAAGGGGGCTTTGCGAAAGGCCACGCTTGACTATAAGGTCGTGCCCGTACTTTGCGGCACGGCGCTCAGGCATCGAGGCATCCAGCCTCTTCTCGACTCAATCGGCGACTATCTCCCCTCCCCCCTCGACGTTCCCCCCACTGAAGGCATCTCCTATCTCAAAGAAGAGCCCACGAGCAGGCATCCCGCAGACCCCGATTCGGGCTTCGCCGCGCTCGCGTTCAAGACAGTCTCGGACCCGTACATAGGCCGCCTGGTCTATTTCCGCGTGTATTCGGGGAGCGCGAAGAGCGGTTCGATGGTGTTCAACGCGACAAAAGGTCGCAGGGAGAGACTTGGCAGGCTGGTGCAGATGCACGCCAACCGGCGTGAGGAGATAGAAGAGGTCACCGCGGGCCAGATCGTGGCAGCGGTTGGCCTGAAAGAGACGACTACGGGCGATACCATCTGCGGCAGCCCGGAAGACGCCGTGGCGCTGGAGACGATTACGTTCCCGGAGCCTGTGGTCTCGGTGGCAATCGAGCCGAGGTCGAGAGGCGACCAGGACAAGCTGTCGGACTCGCTGATAAGCATGTCGGACGAGGATCCGACTTTCAAGGTGAATTACGACAGCGAGACCGGTCAGACGGTCATTTCGGGAATGGGCGAACTGCACTTGGACATCATCGTGGACAGGATCAAGCGCGAGTTCAGTGTCGAGGCGAACGTGGGAAGGCCGAGGGTGTCGTACCGCGAGACGGTAGGCGCGCCGGCGAGAGCTGAGGGACGCTTCGTCAGGCAGACGGGCGGACACGGCCAGTACGGTCACGTTTGGATGGAGATCGAGCCCCTCGAAAGAGGAAGCGGTATCCAGTTCGAGAACAAGATAAGCGGCGGCGTCATTCCGCAGGAGTTCATCTCCTCGATCGAGGGTGGCGCGCGCGATGCGCTGAAGACGGGCCCGCTGTCCGGCTTCCCTGTGGTTGACGCGAAGATGACGCTGATTGACGGGAGCTATCACGAGGTTGACTCGTCCAAGATGAGCTTCCAGATAGCGGGTTCGATGGCCGCGAAGTCTCTGGTGTCGCGCGGCAAGCCGATCATGCTCGAGCCGGTGATGAAGCTGGAAGTCGTAACCCCCGGCGAATTCCTCGGCGACGTCTTAGGGGATCTGGGACGCAGGCGGGCGCAGATTACGAACATCGAAGGCGAGGGAGATATCCAGTCGGCGCGAGCGGTCATCCCTCTGGCCGAGAGTTTCGGGTACGCTAATGCCCTGAGGTCGCTTACTCAGGGCCGCGCCAGCTATACGATGGAATTCGACAACTACGTAGAAGTACAGAAGGAACTGGTGGAAGCGTTTTAGGGACCGCGGACACTCATTCGGAGCAGTCGGCGGTCTGTTTTTTTGCAAGGACTTGTGTGGATTGCCGAGCGGTGAGCGCTTCGCGGGAATGACTAGCTTTAGATAGTTGAGTATATGTGATGGTAACAGAGAGTCAACAGAAGATACGCATAATTCTGAAAGCCTTCGAGCACAGGATTCTGGACCAGTCCGCGGGCCAGATCGTCGAGGCGGCCGAGCGCACGGGGGCCAGAGTTTCGGGACCGGTGCCGCTGCCCACGTCTAAGAAGCGGTTCTGCGTCATCAGGTCTCCGCACATAGACAAGGACTCCAGAGAGCATTTCGAGATAAGGACTCACAACCGTCTTATCGAGATTCTGGAGCCTACGTCCAAGACGATTGACCAACTCACCAGGCTGAACGTACCGGCCGGGGTGGATATTCAGATCAAGCTATAGAGCCGGGCGACGGTCCCGGTTTCTATTCAGAAACGGCAAGAGTTGAAATGCCAGTACACGGAATCATTGGAAAGAAGATAGGAACGACCCAGATGTTCCGAGAGGACGGAAGGGCGGACGCGGTCACGGTCGTGCAGGCTGGTCCCTGCATGGTGACGCAGGTCAAGACCGAGGATACGGACGGCTACGTCGGAGTGCAGCTCGGATACGAGGAAGCGAAGTCGCTGAACAGGCCGGAAGCCGGCCATCTGAAGAACGTGGACAAGAATTTTCGGGTTCTTCGGGAGTTCGGCGTAGATGACGTGTCTGAAGTGGAACTGGGCCAGGAGATAGACGTCAGCCTGTTCGATGCGGGCGACCTGATTGACGCGACAGCGGACTCGAAGGGTCGGGGATTCCAGGGCGGCGTGAAGCGATACAACTTCCGCGGCGGCCCGAAGACGCACGGCCAGTCGGACAGGCATCGCGCGCCCGGTTCGGTGGGCGCGGGAAGCACTCCCGGCAAGGTGATAAAGGGCCTGCGAATGGCGGGACATATGGGCAGCCAGCGGGTGACGGTACGCAAGCTGGAAGTCATCGAGGCGGATACGGATCGCAATCTCATTTTCATAAAAGGCGCGGTGCCCGGGTCCAGAAACTCGCTCGTGCTGTTGAAGAGGTCGGGGTCCAGGAAGCGCAAGATAAGGTAGGGGCGAATCGAGGGAGTCACCCTCACCCCCGTATCGAGTACGGGGCAGGCTCTAGCCCTCTCCCACCAAGAGGGAGAGGGGGATTTTGATGAGAGTATCAAAGTGGAACTGCAAATCAGAAACATAAGCGGCGAAGTAACCGGCAGTATCGAAGTCCGGGACGACGTATTCGGCGCGGTGCTGAAACCTGCGCTGATCCACCAGGCGCTGGTCGGCCAGTTGGCCAACCGGCGGCAGGGTACGGCCAAGACGAAGACGCGCGCGGAGGCGGCGGGCGGCGGCGCCAAGCCCAGGCCTCAGAAGTACACGGGCCGTTCGCGGCAGGGATCAATCCGTTCGCCGATATGGAAGGGTGGCGGCGTTGCCTTCGGTCCGAGGCCAAGAAGCTACAGGCATCGCACTCCTAAGCGGATGCGCAGGGGAGCCCTGATAAGCGCGCTGTCGGGCAAGGCGAGAGAGGGCAGCCTGGTCGTGGTGGACAACTTCGATGTTCCCGAAGCCAGGACCAAGGCGGTCGTGGAAGTTCTCAGAAACCTGGGGGCAGGCCCCTCAGTGCTGCTGGTGGCGGACGGCGCAAGCGCTGAAGTCCTGCGTGCCGCGCGGAACATCCAGCGTCTTAAGATGGCGCCGAGCCACACTCTGAATACGATTGATATACTGAACCACCGCACGGTGATTATGACCGAGCGGGCGGTGAGGAATGCGGAAGATATCTGGGGCGGCAGGTTCGAGCGCAGGCGGATCGCGGCGCCAGCCGGGGTGGAGGAATAGACGATGGACTTGCATCCCTTCGAGATTATTCGACGCCCGGTAGTAACCGAGAGCAGCACCTTCCTGCAAGACAGCGGGCGCTATACGTTCGAGGTGGCGGTTTCGGCCACCAAGCACCAGGTCAAGGAGGCCGTCGAAGAGGCTTTCAATGTCGAGGTGCTGAAGGTAAACACCATGATGGTGAAGGGCAAGCGGAAGCGGCTTGGACCTCGCTTCACCGCCTCCAAGAGTTGGAAGAAAGCAATCGTCCAGCTTGCTCCGGGCAACTCTATAACCATATTCGAGGGCGTGTAGATATGCCTCTTAAAGTACAAAAACCGATGACGCCGGGCCAGCGCGGCCAGATACGCCAGACAACTGACGATATTACCGTGTCGAAGCCCAAGAAATCTCTGCTGAAGCCGCTGAAGAAGCGCTCGGGCAGAAATCACCAGGGACGCATCACGGTGCGACACAGGGGCGGCGGACACAAACGTCGCTACAGGGTGATAGATTTCAAGCGAAACAAGACGGGAGTTCCCGGAGAGGTCGTATCAATAGAGTACGATCCCAATCGCTCCTCTCGCATCGCGCTGATCAAGTACCCGGACGGGGACTGGCGCTACATTCTGGCGCCGAACGGCCTGGAGGTCGGCGCGACGGTGGAAGCGGGGGAGCAGGCCGAGATAAGGGTCGGCAATGCGCTGCCGCTGAGGGCTATACCGGCAGGCACGCAGGTCCACAACGTAGAGCTGCACATCGGACAGGGCGGCCAGATAGTTCGCGGCGCGGGAACCAGCGCCCAGGTTCTGGCGAAAGAGGGCAGATATACCCTTCTGAGGCTTCCGTCCGGCGAGATGCGGAACGTCCTGAGCGACTGCATGGCGACCGTCGGGCAGCTCAGCGCGCTCGACCACAAGAACACGAAACTCGGCAAGGCGGGCCGCAAGAGGCACCTTGGGCGTCGCCCCGAGGTGCGAGGCGTGGTCATGTCGCCGAGGGACCATCCGCATGGTGGCGGCGAAGGTCGTTCGCCCATAGGGATGCCGAGTCCGAAGACACCGTGGGGCAAGCCCGCGCTTGGGTACAGGACTCGGAAGAACAAGCGCACGGACAGGTTCATCGTGCGAAGAAGATACAACAGGTAGGGACAGGATCCGCCCGGCGCTTGCCTGCCGGGCCATGTGATTCAGCGAGGAATGGAAGATGTCGAGGTCTATCAAAAAGGGACCGTTCGTTGATGAAAAGCTGTCGAAGAAGGTGGATGCCGCGAGACGGAGCAGTTCTCAGCAGGTGATACGCACCTGGTCCAGGGCTTCTACTATCATGCCGGATATGCTCGGCCTGACGATAGCGGTACATGACGGCAGGCGTCACGTGCCGCTGTTCATCACGGAGAACATGGTGGGACACAAGCTGGGCGAGTTCGCGCCAACTCGCACGTTCCGCGGTCATTCGTCTAAGTCCGAGCGCGCCTCGTCAGTGAGATAAGGGAGCGGAAATGCCTATCAGCGCAACAGCTAAGAACACGGGCATATCCGTCAAGAAGTTGCTGCCCGTCGTGGACATGGTGCGGGGTAAGAATGTCGAAGAGGCTCTGGACTTGCTCGCGTTCCAGCCTTCCGTGGCGGCTTCGCACGTGGCGAAGGTGGTGAAATCGGCGGCGGCGAATGCGGAAAACGAGATATTCGCGAGACCCGCGGACCTGGTGATAACCGAAATCTACGCGAACCAGGCGACCAGCCTGAAGAGGTTCCGAGCCAGGGCGCGAGGGCGCGCCGCCAGAATACTGAAGCGCAGCAGCCACATTACGGTAGTAGTGGACGAGATCGAGGAGCTATAGCTTGGGCCAGAAAACTCACCCGATAGGATTCCGTCTGGGAATAGTCAAGGATTGGCAGGCGCGGTGGTTCGCGCACAAACAGGAGGACTACCGGAACCTCGTGTTCGAAGACCTCCAGATCCGCAATCTGATTTCGGACAGCTACCCGGACGCGGGCATTTCGCGGGTGGACATCGAACGCAGCAACAATGACGTTACTATTACGATACATACGGCGCGCCCGGGCATCGTGATTGGGCGCGGCGGACAGCGGGTCGAAGAGTTGCGCAAGGACATAGTGGCGCTGATCAACCGGAGAGCGCGGCTGAACGTGCAGGAGATCAGGCAGCCTGAACTAGACGCTTACCTCGTGGCCCGAAACGTGGCGGACCAGCTGGAGCGCAGAATCGCGTTCAGGCGGGCAATCCGGCAAACGCTCACGCGTACCATGCAGGCCGGAGCCGAGGGTATCAAAATTATATGTTCGGGCAGGCTGGGCGGAGCGGATATAGCGAGATCGGAGAAGGCCATGGACGGCCGTGTACCGCTGCACACGCTGAGAGCGGACATTGATTACGGACTGGCTGAAGCGGCGACGGAGTTCGGACGTATCGGCGTGAAGGTCTGGATATACAAGGGAGATATTCTTCCTGAGACCGCCCCCGAGCCGGAGCCCGAGGAAGTTGAAATATCCCCAATCGAAGTAACACTGACGGCAAACCCTGAGCCTGTCGTCCAGACGGCGACGGCGGCGCAAGAGGCGGAAGACGATGCTCCAACCCAACAGAGTTAAATTTCGGAATATGCACAGGGGCCGACGCAAGGGCGTGTCGGTCGCGGGCAGCCGTATCAGCTTCGGTGAGTTCGGGCTGAAGGCCACCGAGTCGGCGTGGGTGAGTTCGCGCCAGATCGAGGCCGCGCGCCGCGCGATGACGCGCTACGCCCGACGCGGCGGCAAGCTGTGGATTCGTGTCTTCCCGGACAAGAGCGTGACGGCCCGCGCAGCCGAGACCCGAATGGGCAGCGGCAAGGGCGCTGTTGATCACTGGGTGGCGGTCGTGAAGCCGGGTCGTGTTCTCTTCGAGATCGCGGGCGTGCCCGAAGATACGGCGCGAGAGGCTCTGAGGCTTGCTTCTTCCAAGCTGCCGATGGGCACCAGGATAGTCACAAGGCACACGATTTAACGCCGATGCAGAATGGAGATGAGGCTTTACCATGGCGGTAGATGATCTCAAAGGAATGGCGGACCAGGAACTGGTAGATGAGTTGTACGACACGAGGCGCGAGCTTATGAACCTTCGTTTTCGCGCCGCGACGATGCAGCTGTCGGATGTGAATCAAATCAAGAGGACCAAGAAGCGCGTTGCCCAGATACTTACGGTAATGCGGCAGCGCGAACTTGAGAGTGTGGTGGAATGAGTTACGAGAGAAGAAAAGTCCGCGTAGGCCGTGTGGTCAGCGACAAGATGGATAAGACCGCCGTGGTCGTGTATGAATGGAGCCAGCCGCACCCGATATATAAGAAGGCGGTGCGTCGCCAGACAAGGCTCTACGCTCACGATCCGGAAAACCGCTGCTCGCTTGGCGATACTGTGAGGGTAGTCGAGTCGCGTCCGCGCTCGAAGACCAAGCGGTGGAAGGTCACGGAGATACTGTCCAGCATCGAGATAGCCGAGGTGCAGCCGGAGGAGATCTCGGTTGACGAGGCCGTGCTGTCTTACGCGGCTTCCGCCAGCGCCGAGAGAGCGGAATCAGACGAAAGTTGAAGTGTGACAAGCTATGATCCAGATATATTCCAGGCTGAAGGTAGCGGACAACTCGGGAGCCAAGACGATTAGCTGCATCGGCGTCCCGGGAGGCAGCGGAAGACAGTACGCGCATGTCGGCGACATAATCGTCGCGTCGGTGAAGGAGTCCGCTCCCGCCGCGCAGGTACGCAAGGGCGACGTGGTGAGAGCCGTCGTAGTACGTACAAAGCATCCCACCAGGCGGGTGGACGGATCTCACATAAAGTTCGATGACAACGCCGCGGTGATAGTAAACGAGGACCGGATGCCCAGGGGCACCAGGATCTTCGGCCCTGTGGCGAGGGAACTGAGGGACAAGAACTTCATGCGAATCGTGTCCCTGGCTCCGGAGGTGCTTTAGATGCGTATCCGCGCCAACGATATGGTAATCGTCACCAAGGGACGCGACAGGGGCAAGACCGGCCGAGTAATAAGCGTTGATAGGAAGCGCGACAGGGCGGTCGTCGAGGGGATAAATGTAGTAACTCGTCACCAGAAGCCGACCGGCGCTTTCCGGCAGGGCGGCATCATAGAGAAGGAATCGTCTGTGCCGGCATCCAACCTGGCGTACTATGACGAGCAGTCTGAAACGTCCAGCAAGATCGGCTACCGATTCCTGGCAGACGGGACTAAGGCCAGAACTTTCAAGAAATCCGGTGAAGTGATCGAATGACGCAGCAACAGCGACAATCCAATGGTACGGGAGCCAACGGTACCGGCAACGGCAGGGTAACTCCAAGGCCGATGCCGCGCCTGCTGGAACGGCTCAGGAACGAGATCGGCCCGCAGATGATGCGGGAGTTCGGTTACACGAGCCCGATGCAGATACCGAGGCTCGAGAAGGTCGTTCTCAATATCGGCATGGGCGAGGCGCTCCAGAACGCCCGCGCAATGGAGGCGGCCACCTCGGACCTGACGGCAATCAGCGGACAGAAGCCGGTCGTGACCAAGGCGAAGAAGTCCATCGCGCAATTCAAGATACGCGATGGAATGCCGATTGGCCTGACGGTAACGCTCAGGGGCAGGCGGATGTATGAATTCTACGACCGCCTCGTTAGCTCGGCGCTGCCCAGGATACGAGACTTCCAGGGCGTCTCCAGAAGTTCGTTCGACGGACGCGGCAACTACTCTCTCGGACTGAGAGAGCAGGTCATGTTCCCGGAGATAGACTACAACTCAGTGGACCGTATGCGCGGTCTTCAGATAGTCATCGTCAATACCGCGCCGAACGACGCAGAGGGCCTTCGCCTGCTGGAACTGATGGGTATGCCATTCGCCAGGCCAGGCCAGGCTCAGAGGGAATTCTAAGGCCATGATCGCGGATTGCGGCAGAGGATATTTGCTTGTGCATAGGAATTGAGTACGCGCATTCCCGGGAAAGCGGGAGTGTCGAACGTGATTTGGAGAAGAGATAGTGGCCAAGAAGTCTGCGATAGCGAAGAACGAACGTCGCATAAGGACGGTCGCCAAATACGCCGCGGTTAGAGCGGAGCTGAAGGCCATCGCCAACGACATGAGCCTGCCCCAGGAGGATCGGATGGAGGCGCGGCGCGCCCTGGCGCGCCTGCCCAGGGACGCCAATC
>JAAXHY010000364.1 GCA_012270665.1 Dehalococcoidia bacterium | reverse complement strand
AGGAAGTTCTCATCGTAGCGGTTCCCCAGGTAGTGGGTGAAGTCGGGCAGTTCGTCCAGGGCAGCGTGGAACTTCAGGTAGGACACGTCGGTCTTCAGTCTGCGAATACCCCGAACCACCTCGGACGCGACATCGTTCTCATCCACCAGCGACAGGAAGGTCCGCTTCGGGTCGGCGTTGGATAACACCACGTCCGACTCGATCCGCTCCCCGTCCGCAAGCTCGACCCCGACTGCCCGACCGTCTCGCGCCAGTATCCGATCTACGACCGCGTTGGTGCGAATCTCAGCGCCCAGCGACTCCGCCGCCCGCGCCATCGCCTGCGTTATTCCGCCCATTCCCCCGTGAGGAATGCCGAAATTGCGGTCCTCGGTGAACATATCGGTGTCATTGTAGGCCACGGATATGATCGAGCCGGGAGCGCGTGGGTCGCCCGCATCCTCGGCATCAATGAACACCGCCCTGACTTCAGGGGACTCGAAATGCTCCTCCACAAGGTCGCGCATATTCCCAGTCAGCATCCTCTCCCACACGGCTTCGTCGCGGCTCCCTCGCACGTCCTCGGTCACCTGCGCCAGCGTCGGCGGACTTTCCAGGAAGTAGCGATGCAGTATGCCCGCCGCCCTTCGCATGAAGTCCTGGAAGCGACCATAGCCTTCCACGTCGCGTGGGGACAGGCGCTTCAGTTCCTCGACATTGCTCTGCTCGTCGTGCCAGCGAAGCATGTAGTTGCCGCTCGGAAATGGCTGAAAGCGGTAGGGGTTCACCGGGTGAATGGCGAGACCGTGCTTTCGCAGTTCCAGATCGTCTATTACTTTTCCTTGAAGCATATGGCAGATATACGAGCAAGACGACACCCGGAAGTCCGGGAACAGCTCCTCGGTTATGCAGGCCCCGCCCACGAAGTCGCGTCGCTCCAAGACCAGAACGCGCGCGCCCGCCTTCGCCAGGTAGTTGGCCGCGACGAGGCCGTTGTGTCCCGCCCCCACTATGATCGCTGAATACGACATGAAAATCCCCTTTGGTGTTTGTGGAGAGTCAAGAAGTCAGTCGGCCTAGGACATTTCCTCTAGAACGTCTGCCAGAATTTCGTCGAACACGTCGTCGAATATCCTGCGCAGGTCAAGTTCTAGCCCTTCCAGCGTCGGCGACCTTAGCGTGTCGTCCTCCCTGTAAACCGCTACTATCTCATAACGCCCGTCTCTTAGCAGCATCACCGTCACCTGCTTGGCGTAGGGGTTCACCAGCCAGTATTCCTTAACGCCGTGTTTGGCGTACAGGTCTTGCTTGTATCCCCTGTCATAGTAGGAAGTGGAAGGCGAGAGAATCTCCACCACCAGGTCCGGCGCGCCGCGGATGTTCTTACCCGTCCTGATGTGCGACCGCTCTTTGGAGAAGAATAGCAGATCGGGCTGAACCACGTCCGTGTCTGAGAGGTACACGTCCGTCGGGGCAATATAGACCTCTCCGGCATCGGTATTCACGACATAGATGTGTAACTCTCCACCTAGACGTATTCCTACCCTATGATGCGCCATGTTCGGCGCAGCGGCCATTATCAACTCCCCATCCAGAAGTTCGTAGCGCTCGCCTTCGGGCGTCTTCACGTAGTCCTCATATGTGAACTTGGTCTTGGCCTTCGATACGACCATGCTGTCCTCCCGCTGTCTGTCGCCTCCTCATTATAGACCAAATAGACCAATCCCCAGCCCAAGGCCTTTGCAAAGTCGGCGAACGATGCGACATATACCATAGCTTATAGATACGCAGGAAAGTACTGGGAGTTAGCTGGGAGGGTCACAGGGTCGGGCTGG
>JAAXHY010000292.1 GCA_012270665.1 Dehalococcoidia bacterium | reverse complement strand
TGTTCGACGGCCTTATCGTAGCCAGTCATCTGCCTGTCGCCGCCGAAGATTATCTCACCGTTGCGGCGCTGCCTGCCGTACAGGTGGCGAGTAACCCTCGTCCCGCCTTTGTGAGTCAATTCGGGTGGCGTATCAGAGTCCGCGCCATCATTGACGCTCCAAGTGTAAGCGGACTCCGCTGAGGACTGTGTTTGGAACACGCTCGGAGGCAAACTTTCCGTGGCCCACATCTGTCCCCGCACCGGAACAATGGGAATGTCAAGACCGAGCATCCTGCCCAACGGTCCACACCACGCGCCCGCCGCCATCACCAGCGATTCGCTCACGAACTCCCCCCTGTCCGTCTCGATAGAGTATCCACCTTCGGTCAGGGGAGTTATGCCTGATACTGCGTGGTTAGTGAAAATGCGCGCCCCCGACTTGACCGCGGCGTCCGCGAATGCGCGTGTCGCCTTGACCGGGTCGGCCTGGGCGCGGAGCGGCGTGTACATGAAGCCGAGCAAGTTGGGATTGGCCCCCGGCTCCATTGCGCGGGCCTCTCTCGTCGTCAGAAGTTCGACCTCGAAACCCTGAGAGCGCATCTCCAGAACGCGGTCCCGCATATAGTCGTACTGCTCGGACGTATGAATCGCGGTCAGCGAACCCGACTGACGGAATTCGATGTCGTAGCCCAAGTCGAGTTGCAACTCCTTGAACAGTTGCAGGCTGCCCATCGTCAGGTACGAAGCGAGGTCGGGAATTTCGCCCCAGCCCGTCGCGCTTATCTGTCCGGCGTTCACGCCGGATGCCTCCGACGCTATCTCGCCTCGCTCGACTAGCGCGACATCGCGTCCTTGGCGAGCCAGGTAGTAGGCGGTGGTCGCTCCGGCAATACCGCCGCCTACTATCAGGACTTCAGATTCCCGCACTCCATTCGCCGGGCCGCGAACCACTTCTAGGCTCCCAGGCTGAGGTTGCCATCATAAAGTAGTCGCCCCTGCCGATCTGTAAATGCGCGAAGAAGGTGCCCCTCTCCGGTGGTGACGTACAGCGTGGAAAGGTCTTCACCGCCGAATGTGCAGTTTGTAGGCCGGTCAACATTCAGGGGATGTGTCTCTATGACCTCGCCAGACGGTGAGAAGACGTAGATCATCGGCCCGGGGCCGCTCTCGCGGAATCCGGCGGTCGCCACTATGTTGCCCTCGACGTCGAGGCACATACCGTCAATGCCGCGATGCTCGCCGAAGTCGTGAATGACCTCGCCCTCGCCCAGGGAGCCGTCCTCGTTGACCGGATAGGCGCGAAGTTCTCGCTTCTCTTCGGGAAGCCTGCCACTCTGCGCCACGTACAGCGTGTGATAGGCCAGCGAGAACAGCAGCCCGTTCGGTCGAGTGGTATCGAATGTGACTCTCGTGATGGACCACGAGCCGTCATCCTGAGGGTCCAGTCTGTAAACCGAGTCGTGGTCGAGTTCCTTGCTAGAGCGATCTTCGGACCACGCGCCGCCCGCGCCTTCGTAGAACGGGTCGGTGAACCACACACGGCCCTTGTGGTCAATCGCAAGGTCGTTGGGCACGTTGAGCTTCTTGCCCTCGAAGCCGTCCGCCAGGACGGTTGCGTTGCCGTCCGCCTCGTATCGCACCACTCGTCTGCCGCCGCCTTCGCACGCGAACAGCGTACCGGAAGGGTCGAACATAAGTCCGTTGGCGTTGTTCGTGCCTTCCTTGTAGATGGTCGAAGCGCGCGCTGCGGGGTCGTAGCGCATGATGTAGCTGTACGGGATCACAGTGAACAGCAGGCCGCTGCCGTCCCAGGCCGGGCCTTCTGATGTGCCGCCGTATGGTCCGTTTACATTTGTGAAATTCCAGGACATATTTGCCTCTCAGTATTTAGGCTCTAGTCTAATTCGCAGATAGTCGAAGTATCAGTACTACAAGCGCGTCGAGATTTCCCAGCATGGCAAGCACGACAGCTATCAGGATTCCGACCGTCCACTTGACCAAGCGTGTCTCCAGCGCGTACAGGTCGGCTTTCGTAGCCATTTGGTCGCGTGCAAACTCTGTCAGAACCGTCATACGCTTATCTCTTATACGCTGTCCTTCCAGATGGCAGTTACCAGTCATTCTACCATCAATGCAGATACGCCGAGGCTAGATCACCTCTTTGGACTCGCCCACGTCGGCGACAGCCGTGCCCTCCAACTCCGCGCCCACCGCCTTGATCTGTCCGAACTCGTCCCTGAATCCGTTGTGCATGGTTCGAGCGTCCGAACTGTACAGTACGAAGCGCACTCCCTCCCTCAGCCACTTGGTGGTGAGTTCGACGGTCTGGTGATGGAACAGGTTCGGTACGCTGTGCTTCTGGCAGATTCGGATGATCTCTAGCAGCGCGGCCTCGTAGTCGGGGTGGTCGTACTGGTCGGGTATGCCCAGAGTGATGCTCAGGTCGTTGGGGCCGACGAAGATCGCGTCTATTCCGCCCACCGAGAGAATGTTATCCAGGTTTTCGATTGCGGCGACGCTCTCTATGCCGATGATGCACACGCTGTTGCGGTTGCGTTCTTCGAGATACTCCTTAGTCGCCTGGGAAGGGAACTCACCCGTATCCATTACCCTGCGAACCATCTCGCCCTTGAGAGGACGCCACTTTGCGGCGGCGACGACTTCCTTGACCTCCTCGGCCGTCTCACAGTAAGGAGCCAGGATTCCATGAGCGCCGGCGTCCAGTGTCATAGTGACATAGTGTGAGTCAGGTATGGGTATTCGCACTATCGGCACGACGCCGCTGAACGTGAAGGCGGCGATGAAGTCCGCCATCTCAGACCGCCCCCGGGGTGAATGCTCGCTGTCCATGATCACGTAATCGAGGCCGAACCCGGACATTGGGGCCGTCCAGCGCGGATTGCGACTCATGCTTATCATAGTTCCGTACACTATCCCGCCGGAGTGTACCTTCTGCTTCAACTCGTATCCGTTCATAATTCCTCCTGCCGAATTTATGCTGTACTATGTTCACTGTTCGCCGTCGGCGTGGGGCCGCGCTTGAGAGTGTATCAGCCCAGCGCCCAATTGATAAGTTGATAACCGAAGACTAACAACTGAGAACTCATGATGAAACGTGTAATAATTGACACAGACCCCGGTATAGACGACACAGCCGCCCTTCTGTTCGCGCTGGGCAGTCCAGAACTTCAAATCGAGGCGTTGACCACGATATTCGGCAACGTGTCTCTGGAACAGTGCACACGCAACGCGCTGACCGTGTTGCAGGCCGCGGGCCGCTCCGACATCCCCGTCTATCCCGGCGTGTCGAGATCCTTCGGCCTGGGCGACCCGCCTCTCGCGCCTCACATACACGGTTCCGATGGGCTTGGAGACACCAATCTGCCCCCGCCAAGCATCGAGCCGCAGAAGCGAAGCGCCGTGTTCGAGATTATCGAGCGAGTTCTCTCCTCGCCGGGCGAAATAACCTTCGTAGCCCTGGGTCGCCTGACCAATCTCGCTTTGGCCTTGAACATCGCTCCACAGATGGCCGAATCGCTGAACGAGGTCATTGTGATGGGCGGCGCGGTGACCGTACCGGGAAACGCGACTCCTGTCGCTACCGCCAATATATGGGGAGACCCCCAGGCCGCGGACGTCGTTTATCGCTCAGGCGCGCGCATCGCGCAGGTGGGATTGGATGTTTGTCGAGAAGTCGAATTCACCGCCGAGCAGCTTGATCGCGTTTGGCAGGCGGATACTCCCGCCACCCGGACACTCCAGAACGCCGTCACGTTCATACAGAACGCGTACAGGAACAGGGGACGATTGCGCGACCCCAATGGCGCGCAGTTCAACGATGTTCCCGCTATGGCATACGCGATTGACCCGAGTCTCTTCACTACGAAGGAGGCATACGTCCGCGTGGAGTACCACAGCGACCTGACCGCGGGACAGACGGTCGCCGACATGGATGGTCTCACGGACATGGCGCCCAATGCGAGTGTGGCCCTGGGCGTGGATGCAGACCGTCTAACCCGGCTCTGGGTTGATCGGCTGACAGGATAGGCCGATTAGTATGATATTCCCTGAGGTAATGCGGGGCCTTCAAAGTCTTCCTCAGTTTCTCATAGGGCTACACTCTCACATCCTTGACACGCTATAATGCGAACATACAAACTAATCGTGGAGCGTTGTCCAACCATGATTTTGAACCTCGACATACATAAATACCCAGTTATACTGGCCGAATATCGGAGGCGCGAAAAATTTTCTCCGTAGCTAACTCTGGCGTTCTCTGGTGGATCTCTGGCGTTCTAATCACCTGTTTGTCACCAGTTGGTCACCAGTCGAGCCACCTGTTCCCACCTGTGGATTTATAAATGAAAGTATATGACTGGGCGAATCCGTCTCCCAAGATGTATTCGGCCCCAACCGTGAAAAAGCCCCGTCAGGCGCTGGTCATTCCCGGAGGAATGAACCGGAAAGGACGTATGGATTGAGAATCGGCATTGACGTCGGCGGCACTTTTACCGACCTAGTCGCGATGGAGGAAGGCGATGATGCGCCCGCAGTGTTCAAGACGCCTACCACGCCTGACGATCCCTCGGATGGCGTGTTAAATGGCATAGAGGGTCTGGCCAAGTCCATGGGACTAGACACGCGCGCCCTGCTGGAAAAGGCGCAAGTGATCATACACGGCACCACTGTCGCCACCAACACACTCGTCGAAAGGAAGGGAGCGAAGGTCGGGCTCATCACCACCGAAGGCTTCAGAGACCTGCTGGAGATACGTGAGGGACTGAAGGAGGACAGGTACAACCTGCGGATGGACCAGGTCGAGCCGTTGGCGCCGCGCTATCTGCGCGTCGGAGTAACAGAGCGCGTGGACTCGAGTGGCAGCGTCAGGCGCGAGCTGGATGTGGATGGACTGAGACGCGAGATCGAGTACCTGAAGTCTGAGGGGGTGGACTCTGTGGCGATCTGCTTCCTGTTTTCGTTCCTGAATCCCAACCATGAGACGGAGGCGGAGAAGATCGTGCGGGAGATGCTGCCCGACGCCTATGTCTCCGCTTCTCATGTCATATTGCCGCAGATCAAGGAGTTCGACAGGCTTTCGACGACTTCCCTGAATGCCTATGTCGGGCCGTCGCTGTCGAACTATCTGGAGCGCCTGGACACTCGCATCTCGAAGGCGGGCAGTTCCGCGCCGCTGTTCGTGATCCAGTCCAATGGTGGAATCGCTCCGATTTCGGACAGTTCGGAGCAGGCGGTCAGGTCTATACTCTCCGGGCCGGCCGGAGGCGCAGCTGGCGCGGCGCGCGCCGCCCGCCAACTGGGCGAAGAACGAGTGATCGCGCTCGACATGGGCGGCACCAGCGCCGACATAACGCTAATAGAGTCCGGCAGTCCACACATTGCCAGCGAGAAGTTCGAGTCGGGATGGAAGATCGCCGTTCCCGCCGTAGATATACACACGCTCGGGGCCGGGGGTGGAAGCATTGCGCGTGTGGACGAGGGCGGGGTGCTGCGAGTCGGCCCCACTAGCGCGGGCGCAGACCCCGGCCCCGCGTGCTATGGTCAAGGCGGAACGCAGCCGACCGTAACAGATGCGGCGCTTGTCCTCGGCCTGCTCGATACCGAGAGATTCCTGGGCGGAGCGGTTGAACTCGAACCCGACCTCGCCATCGAAGCGATCCGGGCCAATGTAGCGGAACCGCTCGGCCTGGATGTGGAGTCCGCGGCTGAAGGGGTCCTCCGCGTCGTGTCAAGCTCGATTGCCGAGGGCATACGACTGGCTTCGGTGAGTCGTGGACTCGACCCTCGAGAGTTCGCGCTGATGGGATTCGGTGGAGCCGCCGGCCTGGTCGCGACGAGAGTGGCGCGAGAAATCGGTATTGGCCGCGTTCTAATACCGCCCGCCGGGCCGGTTTTGTCCGCCTTCGGAATGATGGCGTCCGATCTGAAGCATGATCTTGCGGTGTCGCACCCATCCAGCCTCAGCGCGGTGGACCTCGACGGGCTGCGTTCCGCGTTCGCGACCCTGATAGAGGAAGGACAGGAAAGAATCCGGTCCGCGGGGGCTGAGGAGTCCGAAATCATCGTCCGACTATCCGCCGATATGCGCTACCTCGATCAGATTTACGAAGTGACAGTGGACATACCCGCTCTCGACCTTCAGGACGATGAACTTAGAGAGCGCTGGGCAGAAAACATGCATGAGCGATTCGAGCGGCTTTACGCCTATCGCCAGCAGGAGCAGGACATCAGGATCGTTACGCTCAGGGCAAGCGCGGTGGGGCGTCTATCGGTAGATGGCGGCGGCGACCTTGCCCAGAATGGTAGTAAACCAGGCGAGGCAGTCTCGTCAGGCGCCGACACGTTGGGGGACGTTACAAGTGGCCCTGCCGTCATCAACACTGACTACAACACTGTGGTGGTTGGCGAGGGATGCTCGGCGCGATTCGACCGGCACGGCATACTGCATATAGACGTCGAGGCCGCAGCGCAAGCCAGCGACGATGCGGAAGGAGACTCTGTCACGCTCTCTGTGGTTGGGAACCGTCTGGAATCTATCGCCATCGAGATGATGGATGTCATGCTCCGTACGGCCCTGTCCCAGATTCTGAACGCCAGCCGGGATTTTTCGACCGCCATACTGGACGGCCAGTGCAGACTCGTCGCGCAGGGCGAAGGGATACCAGTGCATGTCAGCGCGCTGCCGGTTGCCGGGCGCGCCGTGCTGGACTACTTCGGTGACAGAATCGCTCCGGGCGACGTGTTTCTCCTCAACGACCCCTACTTTGGAGGATCGCACCTGCCGGACCTAACCGTGATACGCCCGGTCTTCGTGAACGGAGAGCTCAAGTTCATGACTGTGAACAGGGCGCACCATACGGACGTTGG
>JAAXHY010000587.1 GCA_012270665.1 Dehalococcoidia bacterium | reverse complement strand
GAGTCGGTCAGGGGTTCGACGCCGCGGGCGGAGGCAAAGGTCTGGTTTATCCTGTCGACAATCTGCCTACCGCTGGTTGTCACGTCGGAGCGGCGCGTCCTGAAGACTTCGGACATCGTGGAGAGAACGCGTGGAAACGAGGGAAGACCGCCCCTGTCTTCGGGCGGGAAGTAAGTGCCGCCGTAGAAGGGAGCGCCGTCCGCGGTGAGGAAGACAGTCATCGGCCAGCCGCCGTGTCCCGTCATAGCCTGCACGGCAGTCATATAGACGGAATCTACGTCAGGGCGCTCCTCGCGGTCCACCTTGATACTGATGAAGTTCTCGTTCATCATGGCGGCGATTTCGGTGTTCTCGAACGACTCGCGCTCCATGACGTGGCACCAGTGGCAGGAGGAGTAGCCGACGCTGAGAAGAACGGGCAGGTCTCGCTCGCGGGCGGCCTCAAACGCCTCGTCGCCCCAGGGATACCAGTCAACAGGGTTGTTGGCGTGCTGAAGCAGGTAGAGGCTTGTTTCGTTGGCAAGGCGGTTAGGCATCTAGCGAGTTAGTCTCCACGGATTTGGAGGGTTGTGACTTCTTTGGATTCGAGGTCGGCGACCCGGACAGCGTGGTTGTTAGTGTCGGCGATGTATAGCTTGCCGTCATGGACGCTGATACCGCCGGGTTCGTAGAATTCCGCCTGGGCTTCGATACCGTCCGCGTCCCCTACATCACCTGAACCGAATACAGAGCGGCACAGGCGAGAAGTGGGATCAAGGGACTTTATCTTATTGTTGTAGGAATCGGTGATCCAGAGCATCCCATCGTAGAGATCGAGGCCTATGGGGTGCTGAAGTCTTACGTCGTCTCCGATGCCGTCAGCGTCTCCGAAGGTGAACAGGCCCTCTCCGACGAGGGTGTTCACCGATCCCATCGGTGAAACGGCGGCGGAGCGAATCGAGCTGGTCTCACTATCGGCGAAGTACAGCGTCTCGCCGTCGGACACAATCCCGCTGGGCTGCGCCAGTTCGGCATGCTGAAGAGGGCCGTCAATGATTCTCTCGCGTCCGTTGCCCGCGTGAGGGCGCAGGTCCCGGTTGTTGAGATCCAGCTTCCACAACTGGTGGAATCCGGCCATGGCTATGTATAGAGCGCTGGCGACCTTGACCACATCCCAAGGCGAGGCGAGGGACACGAATCGGCCATTCCCTCCCGCGTGTCGTCCCACAGCCTGTTCGCCGACGCCCGCGAGGGTCCTGACCTCGAGATTTTCGAGATCTATCATCCTGATTGCGTGGTTCTTGGTGTCCGCGACATAGAGGTAAGGCCAGTCCAGGTCAGTCCCCTGGGGATCGTGGAATGAGGCCTCGGGCGCAGATCCGTCCTTCAATCCGCGCTTGCCATTTCCAATGATCGCTCTGATCTCGCCGTCCAAACCACTCCAGACGATCCTATTGTGATTGGAGTCTGATATGAAAAGACCGTGTTCCGAAGCGTGTATCTTGCCGGGGAAGGAGAGGGGACGCTCCCACTCCATTTCGCTCTCGAGTCTGAATGCAAGCGGCTTGCGGTCCATTTCGCCGTCTTCGTCGAATTCTCCGATCATCGTGGCCAGCACATTATCGAGCGCCTCGATTGGGAACTCACCTTCGTGCTTGCCAACCACCTTCCCGGTGGGGCTGATGAACATAAGAGTGGGCCAAGCTCGGCAGGCGTACTGCTGCCAGACCATGAAGTCGGCGTCATTGATGACCGGATGCTCGATCTCATATCGAAGAATGGCGCGTCGGACGTTATCCGTGGCCTTCTCTGCGTTGAACTTCGCGGAGTGAACTCCGACAACCGCGAGTTCGCCAGCGTACTTTTCCTCCAATTTCCGCAACTGCGGAAACACGTGCATACAGTTAATTCAACAGTAGGTCCAGAAGTCGAGAACGAGGACCTTACCACGAAAGTCCGCCAGCGTGAGGGGTCGGTCCGTATTCAACCAGTCCAAGCCTACCGGAAAGTCCGGGGCGTTGACGGCGCCTGTGAATCTGCGCGGCATAGCATCACTCCTAGTTTCGTCTCTTGACCAGCGATAGAATCGCCGAGAAGCCACATTGGCCCTCGGCGCTAGGCGGGCCAGTCCTCAAGATTATACGCCATTGACCAAAACATGTACTCATAGCGTGAACTGGTCAGATACGCTTCTTCCATCAAGGCTCGAGTGTCCGGACCGGCATCCTCGGCGAGTTCATCCAAAAATTCGGACCAAGCCGCGACGCTGGCCTCCAAGAGACCCTCAGCATAGGTCGCCTGCCAGATTTTATAGGTGGGATGCGCAGGCTCTTTCAGTATCTTCCCGACTTCGTGATAGATACGAGGGCAGGGAAGTAGAGCGGCGACACCGCAGGCAAGGCCGCCAACGTCCATTGAGACCTCGATGTGATTCATGTAAGCGAGATTCGTTGGGGAGGGAGAGGAAGCCTCTGCCATATCTTCCGTGATGTCAAGCGCGTCGAACAGAGCGGCGTGGAGGGGCCGTTCTACGGGTGTTGTCACTCTCTTCAAGAGCCTGAGGGCCGCATTGGTATTCGAGGCCTGAGACAGCGCAGAGGCGGCGGCACGCCCGAAAGCTCCCAGATAGAGGTAATCCTGAATTATGTAGTAGCGGAAATTCTGAAGTGGAAGAGTCCCATCCTGCAACTCTGACAGGAATGGATGCACTGATATCGCCTCCCACACAGAGGAGGCCCGTTTCCATAAGTAAGAGTTAAATGGCTGGCGAGTCATATATTATTATATCCTTTAGAACGTAGCCCGCGCGGATAAGGGCTTGGAATATCTATATATTGGATTACCTCGTTGGCACTATATATGCTTGAACTGTCATCATTCATGTGAGACTGATATTTAGAAATCTCAATAGCTGCTAAGGTGAGATTTATCATAAAGTGAAATGGACAAACACCGGGGCGGAAGGAAGCGTCCCTGGCAGGATTCGAACCC
>JAAXHY010000597.1 GCA_012270665.1 Dehalococcoidia bacterium | reverse complement strand
AACAGGGGTAACCGGGTCGCCCTCCCGAACTTCAACCGCTCCTCCCGACTAGCTATCGAGGAAGACACACCCGACGACGTCGATGTGGACATAGGCGATGGCTTCCTCATGGAACGCGGATATACCGTGGTCGCCTGCGGCTGGCAGGGAGACACCCCCGCCCTCGACGCTCTGATTACAATGGGCGGCCCGGATGCGCTGGACGCCGACCGCAAACCTCTGACCGGCAAGGTCTATACACAGCTTCAGAGTGTACAGGACACACACAACTTCCTACTCTCCGACAAGGGACACCGCGCCTATCCCGCATACGACATGGACGAAAAGGACGCCCGGCTCGAAGTCCGTGACATGCCCGACGGCCCCGCGAGCCTCGTCCCGCGCTCCTTCTGGCAATTCGGCAGGATCGAGGACGACGGCAGCTACGTCGCCGACCCTAACTACATCTGCTCCGAGCGCAAGTTCGAGAAAGGTCGGCTCTACCAGATAGTCTATACAACCGTCGGCGCGCCGGTCCTGGGACTCAGTTTCGCCGCGCTCAGGGACTGCGTATCCTGGTTCAAGCACGGCTCCGCCAGCTCCGAATCTCCCATCCCCATCAGCTACGCCTACGCCTACGGACGCTCCCAGACGGGACGTTTCCTGCGAACGTTCATCTACAACGACCTCAACCGCGATGAGCAGGGCAGGGACGCGCTCGACGGGATAATCGCCAACGTCGCCGGGGGCATGAGGGGCGAGTTCAACCAGCGTTTCGGACAAAACTCCAAAGACCGCAACAGTATGCTAACCCAGCTTTTCCCGTTTGCCAGCATCCCACAGACCGACCCCGAAACAGGCGCGACCGACTCTCTCCATCACAGGCTGGACGAGCGCGGCTCCGACCTGCGTGTCTTCTACACCAACACCTCAGCCGAGTACCACCGCGGCGATGCCTCACTGATCCACACCGACCCCGACGGCACGACCGATATAGACCACGGATCCAAAGTCCGCATCTACCACTTCACAGGCACCGAGCACGGCACCGGGACATGGCCTCCGACCGACACCTCCGACTCCGGCGAGGGCATAAGCCGCACCCAGAACATCCGCAGCGTGATTGACTACACCCCGCTGCTCAGGGCTTGCCTAGAAAACCTCGACCGCTGGGTCGCCGAGGGTGTCGAGCCGCCGCCAAGCAAGCATCCCAGGATAGACGACGGAACCGCCGTTCCCACCCGCAAGCTCCGCGACGCCTACGACACGATACCCGGATCCAACTACCCGCGTCGCCATCCGCTCCCGCACCGCCGCGACTATGCGCTCAGGGACGACGTCGAGCAGGTCACCAAGCTGCCCCCCGACATCGGCAAGGTGTTCGGCTCCATAGTCCCCGACGTGGATCCCGACGGCAACGAAGTCGCCGGGATAACCCTGCCCGAGATAGCTGTCCCACTCGCCGCGCACACCGGCTGGTCGCTGAGGCACCCCGACATCGGCGGCGACACCCAGCCACTCATGTTCGCAGGTGGCACGATCCCCTTCGCTCCCGACCAGGAAGCGCGCCAGACCAGCGGCGACCCGCGCCCATCCATAGCGGAGCGATACCCATCCAAAGACGAGTATCTGTCAAAGGTACGCGACGCGGCTGTCGAACTTGTGAAACAACGATACCTTCTCGAACAGGACATTAGCGTCTGCCTTCAACAGGCCGCCAAGTTCTGGGAACATTTCACCTCGAACTCAAATGACAGCTAGTACGTATTCCGTGTGAATTTGCCGTGAATCGTCATTCACATGAGAGGAGACTTCACACAGCTAACGTGATGCCCGCTTTCGCGGGCATCCAGGGGTGGGCGCTGGGCGCAGGTAGCAAGACATTGCATAATTACCGGCGACTAAACACCGAGAACTGAACGGAGTACCACCAATGCACTACCAGCACGAACGCACCTACGGCGCAAGAATCTCCGACGACTGGACCTTCCGCGGACTCAAGACCGTCCTCATCGAGAACGAAGTCCTGCGAGTCGTCATCCTCGCCGACAAGGGCGCTGACATCTACCAGTTCGCGCACAAGCCCACAGACACCGACTTCATGTGGCGTTCCCCCTGGGGAGTGCGAGATCCCCGCCGCTTCACCCCCACGACAGGCTCCCCATCCAACGTGTGGCTCGACTTCTACGAGGGGGGATGGCAGACCGCGCTGCCCGGAGGCGGCTTCCCCTCTGTCTATGGAGGAGCCGACATGGGCCTGCACGCCGAGGTCAACACCATGCCCTGGGATTGCGTAATCCTCCAGGATACGCCCGAGCGTGTGAGCGCCCGCTTCTCCGTCCGCACCTACAGGACGCCATTCTTCTTCCAGAAGACCCTCTCGCTCTCATCCGGCTCGCCTATCCTGGAGATAGACCAGTCCCTGACCAACGAGGGCGAGGAGCCCGTCCACTGCGTCTGGGGCGAACACATCGCGCTCGGCGCTCCCTTCCTCAGCGAAGACTGCGTCATAGATATTCCGGGCGGAACGGTCATCAACCACCACGAAGACTTCCACCCCAACAACAAGCTCCAGGCGGGCTACGAAGGCCCCTGGCCCAACGTGCCCCTGAAAGACGGCTCCACGCACGACCTGAGCAAAGTCCCCGGCAGGGACTGGGACAGCTACGACCAGTCCTACATAACCGACATGCCCGAGGGCTGGTACGCCGTCACCAACACCGCGCTCGGACTCGGATTCGGCGTATCGTTCCCCACCGACGTTTACAAATATCTCTGGTACTGGCAGTCATACGGCGGCGGCTACGGCCACCCGTGGTACGGACGAACCTACAACGCCGGACTCGAACCATTCACCAGTTACACCAACGAGGGCCTCGTCAACGCTATCCAAAACGGCACCGCCCTCCTCCTCCAACCCCACCAGACAGTCGAAGCCTCCGTCCGCGCCACCGCCTACCAGTCCACCACCGGCGTAACCCAAATAACCCCACAGGGCCGCGTGGAGACGAAAGACTAGATACGCCTTGCCTCACATCTTGAGTGTTACCCGCGCTTGAAAAAGTCGCTTGCTGTGGTAGATGCTCTAATCAGTTGCGGCCTCTTGGAACTAACAAAAATATGGCTAATCGCCTGCGTGTCGGGGAGGGAGCATCGCAGAAGGCGTATATGGCCGCTTCAGATCTCCCTATGAATGTGATGACCTGGGAACGCGCAAACTTTGCGCGAGGGTCATAGTCGGCGGATATGCGCTGCTGTTGCATGTTGCCGAAAATCCGTCCGAAGTTACGCACCGCAGCGTCTTGTGTCAGTTGAATGTACGACGCCAAGCGGTTCTTCGCGGTTCTATGTTGTAATGCTCTGTATGTCTCCACCCAAAGGTCGGTATGAGGACCTGGCGGAGATTGTCCGACTAAAGTATCGGCGTTGCTCTGACAAAGAGCGTGGAACATGGCGTAGTATGCGGTACTGACAGCTCGTCTGAGCATGGCTTGGCGTGGTCTGCCTGGTGGAGCGAGAGTTGTTCCATGTGAACCGGCCAACATTTTTGCGGCTTCAATAGAGTGTCGCCAGTTCATTCGGCTTCCTGTTCCCATGGAGCTCGTTCCATGAGAGCAACCCACTCCTTGTATTCCTTTTTGTCAATGTAGGATTCGGTTGGTATATTGTGAAATCCGAATCCTGCCAGGATGGAAGCTAGTTCCATCGAGACTTGGTTGAGTTTTTCCGGATCTAATTGGTCGTAGTCGCCATCGTACACCACGATGATATTGAGGTTATCTTCACCGTAGTGGTCTAAGGTAGATTCGACTTTAATCGGATCGAACGTAACCTTTTCTGAGAATGCCTGCTTGAGTAACTCCTTGATACTGTCCTCAGTTGCCCTCAGTGTGCTCTCGTGTACGCCCATAATCATCAATCTCCCGAGAACAGATGGGAATGAAATAGCGTTGGTCGCCGGGGGTCAAGTTTCAATCACCTGATCCATTCCAATCTTACCACATCCGAACCGAGCTCACGGCCCCGCCGGAAACGGATCGTTCAAGCTAACCTCAGCCTGCCACTCCCTGATCGCCATCCCTCGGCCCCTCTTGTCGCCCCACAGACTCTTGACATAGGTGACTACACCCACTATCTCCTCGTGGCTCAGCTGCTTCCCGAAAGCGGGCATACCGCTCTTGAAGTGCGGAATGTCAGGCGACTCCATCCACTTGCCGCCATCCCTGACGACTTTGTACAGGAAACCGTCGCCGTGGTGCCACGTATGTCCGTCACCGTTCAAGGGAGGCGCGGGAAGCGTCCCGTCCTCCTTCGGGACGTGCCAGTTCGGTTGGCCTTCGCCCGATACGCCATGGCAGGCCGCGCAGATGCCGGAGAAAAGCGCCTCTCCTGACCGGACAACGGTGACCGTAGCCGCCGGCGTGGGCGTCACGAGAACGTCGTCCCCGCCGGACGTGGAGCAAGTGAGAACAGCGATAGAAGCAAGTACCAGCGCAGAGACTGTCGCCTTCACCGTTGCTCCCGCTCTTCCATCAATATCTGGAGCCGTGCCTCTCAATTCCAGTCTGGCTTGTCGCTCCTGTTCAGCTGGGGGATTGCGTGTCGTCATGGTTGGACTCCCCGCCTGACTCTCTTCACATACTGATCTTCTTCTCCCCCGACAGGTACGCCTCTGGCTCCTTGCTGAACGCGACCCTGCATCCGGGACCGCAGAAGTAGTAAGTCTCGCCGTCGTGGTCGCGCGTCCCTCCCGGCGGCTTTCGGATATCCACCTTCATGTCGCACACCGGGTCCGTCGCGCTCGCGCTTCCGCTTCTGTTGAACAGTGGCAGTCTCATTGCATTCTCCCTTTTGGTTGCATAGTATATTTTACATCACGGACACGATAAATGAGTGTTGCCTGCCATTTCGCCTTGCCAGTATCGAGGGATGTCCGGTGGACTTCAGCGCAATAGGGATTTCGGGTGGGATACTGCATTTGCAGAGTTTGGCAACCGAATTGACGCATGGATGAAGCAATACTATTCGGTGTCCTGCTGATCACTCTTGTGATGTTCGCGGCAGGTCGTATCCGCTACGACATCGTTGCCCTGGCCGCCCTGATCGTTCTCACGGTCGCTGGCATCGTCCCTCCTTCTAAAGCCTTTCTGGGATTCAGCCATCCCGCGGTAATCACAGTGGCGGCGGCGCTCGTCCTGAGCGAGGTGTTCCGCCGCTCCGGCATCGTTGACGTTCTGAGCCGATGGTTCTCCAGGGTAGGCCAGGCGCTCACGATCCAGGTGGCCTCTCTGTCCACCCTGGTCGCGTCTCTGTCGGCCTTCATGAACAACGTCGGCGCGCTGAGCGTCCTGCTGCCCCTCACCATTAGGATGGCCAGGGGAGCCAATCGTCCTTACTCGCATTACCTCATGCCCCTAGCATTCTCATCCCTGCTCGGCGGCATGACCACCCTTGTCGGCACGCCGCCCAACATCATCATCGCCTCTTTTCGCAAGGCGGCCACAGGCGAGGCCTTCACGATGTTCGACTTCACTCCTGTGGGACTGGGTGTAGCCCTGTCCGGCGTACTCTTCATAGCCCTCATCGGGTGGCGTCTCATCCCGACCCGGCAGGCCCAGTCCACTCCGGGCGAGACCATCGAGATTGCCGACTACATGACCGAGGTGAGAGTAACGGGAGACTCCAGATACGTCGGCAGGCTTGTCCGCGACCTCGAGGAACTCGCGCAGGAGGACGTAGCCATCGTCGGTCTGATACACAGGGGCACGAGATACGGCGCGCCTTCCAGCTACCAGATCATAGACGCAGGCGATGTGTTCATCATCGAAGCCAACCCCGAGGACCTCAGATCCTTCGTTGACGAGACCGGATTCAGGCTGGAGGGATTCAGCAACATCCGCTCCGACGTGGACAAGGCTGTCGCCCCGGACGATGTCTCGTTGCTCGAGGCCGTCGTGGTCCCTAACGGCCAGGCCGACGGACGTAACGCCGCTGGTCTCCACCTGCACTCCGAATACGGTGTCAACCTGCTGGCTGTGTCTAGGAGCGGCGCCAGGATCGCATCGCGACTGAGCAGGGTCGTTCTGCAGGCTGGCGACGTGCTCCTGCTTCAGGGCAGGACAGAATTGATGCTTGCGGCGTTGCCCCGTCTCAACCTGCTCCCCCTCGCTGACCGCGACCTGCGCATCGGACAGCCCCGCCGCCTTGTCATTCCTATGGCGGTGTTCGTGGGCGCCCTGCTCTTGACTATATTCGGCCTATTGCCGATTCACGTATCCCTGGTCGC
>JAAXHY010000270.1 GCA_012270665.1 Dehalococcoidia bacterium | reverse complement strand
GCTGAGGTAGCCAAGTGGATGGCCGCTGACGGCGCGTCGGTGGTCGTGAACGACCTCGGAGGGTCCCTGGACGGTACCGGAGACTCGAGCGCGCCTGCCGAAGTGGTGGCGCGGGAGATACGGGATGCCGGCGGCGCGGCGGTGGCCAACTTCGATTCGGTGGCTGAGTACGAGTCGGCTGGCAGCGTCGTCCAATCGGCGATTGACAACTTTGGGCGTGTTGACGCTCTGTGCCATGTGGCCGGAATTCTGCGCGACCGAATGGTTTTCAATATGACCGAGACGGAATGGGACGGCGTGCTGAGTGTTCACCTATACGGAGCGTTCAACATGGTCAGGAACTGCGTTCCGCACATGATGAAGCAAAACTATGGCCGAATCGTGCTGTTCTCGTCCGGTTCCGGTCTGGGCGCGTCCGGGCAGGCGAACTACGCCGCGGCCAAAGAGGGCATGGTCGGGTTCGCGCGGTCGCTGTCCAAGGAACTCGCCCCGTATGGGATCACCGTGAACGCGGTCTATCCTGGTGGCGCGACTCGCATGACGGCCTCCATACCCGAGAGCACGACTCAGTTCCGTCAGCAGCAGCGGGCGCAGGCTCAGCCCGCGCCAATGGCGGCGCAGGGCGCGCCCATCGAGGGGCCGCCGGAGGCGCGCGACCCCGCGAATAACGCTCCGAAGACGGTGTATCTATGCTCGGAGGCTGCGGGCGATGTTACCGGGCAGGTCGTTGGAGTCAGCGGCTGGCAGGCGACGCTTTACTCGCCGCGCCATGTGATCCGCAGCATTCACAAGGATGGACGCTGGACGCTGGACGAACTTGACCAACTGATCCCAATTTCACTGGGCTCGGACCTCATCAATCCGGTGCCGCCACAGCCGCCGCGGCAGTAGCAACGTAGGACAGATATAGGATTTGAAAGAGTGGCGGGTGAGAATCCCGCCACTTCTGGTTTCAGTCGCCTGAGAGTTGCTTCCCCAGAAGGTTGATTACGGCCTGGGCTGCCTGCCGTTTGTTGCCGTCTCGGTCGCCGGTGTCGGTGTGGATGCGCTCGGCGACCTCCAGTCCGTCAGGTCCGGCTACGCCGATATAGAAGGTGCCGATAGGCAGGCCGGAGCGTCCGCCCGTAGGCCCGGCGATTCCTGTAACTGATACCGCGTAGTCGGTGCCGGTGAGGTCTCGCGCCCCGGCTGCCATAGCCTTCGCCATCTCTGGGCTGACGGTGCCTTTACTCTCGTAGAGTTCGTCCGACACTCCCAGAACCTTTTGCTTGAGTCCGCCGGTGTAGGCTATGACACCTCCCGGGAACCACCTGGAACTTCCGGGCACGGTGCTGAAAAGATAACCCACAAGTCCGCACGTATCCGCTTCGGCCACCGATACGGTCTGGCTTCTCGAAGTTAGCATATCCGCGATTTCTTGAACTTCCACAATTGTCTCCTTTGCGCAGATGCTCAAATCGTTTCTCATTGCCTGTGAATCTTCAGCTAAAGTATCATATTGCCGGGCTCGATGCCCCTAAGTGGAAATTCTGGCGAGACAAAAGCGAATAAAGGCCTGAAATGACTCAAATCTCCTCCGATGAAGTCCGGCATCTGGCGCTTCTGTGCAGAGTCGCCATGAGCGATGAAGACGTTGAAGTTATGCGCGAGCAGATGTCGAACATTCTGAGCAACATTAGCATTTTGAACGAGGTTGAAACCGACGGCGTCGAGCCAACCGGCCACTCTGTAGATCTCGTATCGGTGATGCGCGACGACGAAGTGGCGGCGTCTGCCGAGAGAGAGGACATACTCGCCAACGCGCCGCAGCGAGAAGGTGATTTCATTCGGGTAAGGGCGGTGCTGGAGTAATGGACGGCACAAGTCTATTGGCCCTCACAATTCACGAGGCGCGTTCTCTTCTCGACCAGCGCGAGATGAGCTCGGTGGAACTCACGCGGACAGTTCTGGAGCGCATCGAACGGGTTGAGG
>JAAXHY010000254.1 GCA_012270665.1 Dehalococcoidia bacterium | reverse complement strand
CCCTGCAAAGCACGCCACATCAACCACGTCTGCATCGCCGTTAACGACATCGAGGAGACACTCGCCTTCTACCGCGATGTGTTCGGCGCCGGCGAGGCGGAAGTGGAGGACATCGAGGACCAGGCGGTCAGGGCCGCGCTGGTACGCGTCGGCGGCTCCCAGTTGGAGTTCATCGAGCCGACCGACCCGGACGGCGGCGTGGCGCGGTTCATAGAGCGTCGGGGCGAGGGAGTCCACCATATCTGCTTCGAGGTAGAGAACCTCCAGGAACGTCTCGACGCGCTTGCGGAGAGTGGAGTCCGGCTCATTGACAGCGCGCCGAGAGAGGGGCTCTCCGGCATGATAGGCTTCATACATCCTAGGGCGACACGCGGCGTGTTGATCGAGTTGGTGGACGCGGACACCGCGCGGAGGTAGTACGCATGACGACTCAGTACCCAATCCGCGTTCTTGTCGCCAAGCCCGGCCTGGACGGCCATGACCGAGGCGCGAAGATAATCGCTCGCGCGCTCCGGGACGCGGGGATGGACGTGATCTACACCGGCATACGCCAGACGCCGCAGATGATAGTCGAGGCCGCGCTGCAGGAAGACGTGGACGTCATCGGGCTGAGCATTCTCTCCGGCGCGCACATGGACCTGTTCCCGCAGATATTCGACGGGCTGGAAGTCAACGAGATGCAGGATGTCCCGGTGATCGCGGGCGGCATAATCCCGGAGTCGGACAGGATTGCGCTGGAGGAGATGGGAGTCAGCGCGATCTATGGCCCCGGAACTCCGACGACCGACATCGTGGAGCGAGTCCGGGAGCTGGCCGCCGAACGCCAGGCCGGTCTATAGCTCTTCCTCGCCGTCCTCCGGCTGCCCACCCTTGCGAAGGTTCTTCAGCCAGCGAATCAGGACCGCGGAGGTTGTAACCAGAAGCGCCGCGCCGATGATGGCCGACGTGCCAAGCGCGCCCGGATCCCTGATTTCGAATATCGAGGTCTCACCCGCAAGGTATCTTCGCCAGCCCTTGTCGAGTTCGTCCACGTCCACCCCGTATGCGATGATCAGCGCCTCGTCTATCTTGCGCCCTTCGTTGATTTCAGTCAGCAGGACGTCCATACGCTCGGGACCGAATTCGTCCATCATGAATCTCACGACGCTCGCGGACTGCGAGTAGAACAGCCTGACCTCGTCGGGTCTGCCCGGGACGGTTCGCATGTGGCGCAGCGGAATCAGGTCGCCGCTTCTGAGCGCTCGCTGCACGTCCGGCTCGCGGTATCCTCCACCCGGCTCGAAATACATCGCCATGCCCTCGTTCAGCCAGGCCGGGGGCTTGGCTCGCGGAGAGTCGAGTCTTTCGTCGAACATCAGGTGCGTGAGTTCGTGTATCAGAGTGTCACGGTTGAGTCCGGCGACAACGAGAACGTCGTACCTGTCGAAGGCGAATCCGCCGTAGAGAAACGTATCCTGCGCGGCGTCGCTTACGGGCGGGAAACTGCGGTCGGCCTCGGCGCGACTGTTCACGATCACCGCCTTGAAGTCATAGTCGCCCTCGAGTCCGAACAGGTCTCTGACCGCTCTCATCCGAATGGAGACGTCCGCCGCCAATCCGCGGACAGCGCGTTCGGGCCGGTTGTGCCATAGTATGGTGAAGTCGTCCAGGGTCAGGCGCCGCCAGTCGTACCTGGGGTCGAGGTACTCGAAGGTGCGCGAGTCGGATACCGCGCGATTGCCGAGCGAGTCGGTGAATACGTAGTAGTACTCTATTTCCACTCCCTGGGGTATGAATCCGTCCTTGCCAGTGTTCACGATGAACTGGGCTTCGATGTTTTCGGAGTTGGTAAACCGGACGGGATAGGTATAGACCTTCACGTTGTGCGGTCCCACCGTGTAGTAGAGACGCGCGGATTGGACGTCGGGCGGCGCGTCGGCCTCCAGGGTGAACACGATCCGGTCTGGAAACTCGATGCGATGTGTGGACTCCACAATCGTGATGGCGCGACTGTTCAGGCCGCCGGATTGGAGGTCGCCTCCGGCGCCGTGGAAGCCGAACAGACCGGCCAAAGCCGCTGCCAACGATAGAAGAATCACTCTACTCCGCTCCAGGGTTTCAATAGCATGGGTTGTCGTCTCGGATTATATGCCTACTATTTTGATTGTCGAGTGGGCCTTATAGATTCGATTGATGTTGATGAGCAGCGCCGTGAGTTCCTCGACGTACCTGGAGTTCTGCAGGCCGCCGCCGTCCACCGCTCTGACGGCGTTGATAGTCTCCGCCAATTTCATGACGTTGGCCTTGGCATCTTTGTCGTCGGCGCACACTATCACGTCGGACTCTATCGCCACATCGGGCTGAAGCAGATCTTCGGCGCTCAAATTATGAAACGCTCCAACGACCGTTGAGTTAGGAAGGAGAATCTGGGCCTGCTGCGCCGCTGACCCTTCTTCCACCTCGACCGCGCTTGCGACACCCCTGCTGAAGCGCAGCGGGGCGACCACGTCCACCACCAACTTGCCCTCCATTCTGTCTCTGAGCGATTCCAGCGTGGGCCGGTGCCCGGAGTACGGAACCGCGATGAATACGATGTCCGACTCTGTGGCAACCTCGTCATTGAGTCCGCCAGTCACCCGCAGGCCCTCTTTTAACGCCTCGACCTCGTCCGCGGCGTGCTGGGCGCGCTGCGCGTCGCGCGACCCTATCGCGACCGCCTCGCCTGCCATCGCAAAGCGAAGCGAGAGTCCCTTGCCCTCCGGTCCCGTTCCTCCGATAAAGCCTATCATGCTGGCATCTCCGTTGTCGGTTTTTGGTTCCTGGTCGCTTAGTCCATATATTTCGATTTATGATTCAACTGGCGGGAACTGGTAGCTGAACTGATGGGCAGCAGGTGAATAAGTCACCAGAGATTGACCAGAGATCACCAGAGTTTAGCTATGGGGAAATTTTCTGTCGTCTCATTTTCTCGTCTTCATATATTGCTCTTTATGGTTTATGTAGCGCAACAGCCTATGTGGGACTGCGCGCGTCCTGTCGAAGGTCGTGAATTTGCAATTCATGGGTGTATTGTAGTCTAATCAGAACGAATGTACAAGGACAATAGATGAGTGCAATGGCTTGCGTTCGCGGCGATCATAGTGGCGATTTGGGAATGACATCAGCTGCGCAAAAGTCTCGGCTGGCGACAGGGTCTTTCGATTATCAGCGCTAAGCGACTGCCGGCCTCCCTCGCATGGCGAGCTTGCGTTTTGTTACGTAGGGGCAACCCTTGTGGTTGCCCATTATCCGGAAATCAAACTGGACAATCGAAAGGCCCTGGAGACCCTGCCATCCGCGCGCATGAACTTGACCTATGCGGCATATATGTTCTATCATCGCATTGCGAACTAATGTATTTACTTCGGATTTCCGTCTATTTCACAACTTGGTTCGCCTAGATACTCCGAGGGAGTGGAGTTATAACATCTTAATGGGGATTGGGATTCAAGTGAAGTTTGGGACACAGATGCAACTTCTGAGATGCCAATATGAACCTATTCCGGAGCAACCTGTGAAAAACGAATATCTCGACTCGGTTCTAAATACTGTTGTGAATGGCGATTGTATCGAAATGATGCAATCTCTACCGAATGGTTCCGCTCAACTCGTGTTTGCTGATCCTCCCTTTAACCTGGACAAGAAATACAGGTCATACAAAGACAACCTGCCTTTTGACAAATATATGGAATGGACCGAGAAATGGATAACCGCCGCCCTGGATGTTCTAAGAGACGATGGTACACTGCTACTCTATAACATTCCCAAGTTGCTGACTCACACTACCCCTATATTAAACGACAAAGCTGAGTTCAGGCACTGGATCGCGTGGAACTCTGGCGGCAAGCCGCTGGGCAAGACTCTTCAGCCCGCCCACTACGGCATCCTGTTTTACACCAAAACCAGGGACAGCAAATTCTATGATGTTCGCGCTCCCCATAAGGCGTGTCGCAAATGCCATACGTTCGTAAAGGACTACGGCGGCAAGGAACATTTGCGCCACCCCTTCGGCTATCAGATAAGCGACGTCTGGGACGACATTCATAGAGTTCGCCATTCATCTAAGCGCATTGACCAGCATCCGTGCCAGTTGCCCGTACACCTTATCGAGCGACTGATTCTGATGACTACCGATCCCGCCGACCTGGTTATAGATCCGTTCTGTGGGGGTGGATCAGGCGCGGTAGCCGCCAAGCAGATGGGGCGTAACTACATCGGCGCTGAAATAGACACTTACTATCAGCAAGCCTCCCAGGAGAAGATGGGTGCGGCAAGCCCCACCATGATTGGCGACGCTTACGTTTCACTCCATCTGCGTAAAATTGTATCAATCCGTGACCGCGACATCCGGGAAGGAATACATTGCAGCCCCCGAGCAAGCTGACCTACGAACAACTAAGATCAAGGATGTCTCCATTCCTGCATTTCCCGGATGTAGAGCAGGAAATGCGGACTGAGAAGCACTCCCGCATTCAACAAGCGGATGTCAGTACTCAATTCCCCGCCACTGATCCAGGGGATGCAGACGACATCATTCGGATATTATCCGTAGATACTGCGAATGAGTATCGAAATAGATTGAAGCTCATATTGGCGACGACACAAGGCTCTCTTGAAGCACTTGACCGAGTGTGCATGGTTATATGCCCTCAACAGACAACCTGGAGCCAAAGACGACAATCGGATACCGCTACCAAGCGAATAGCCGACTTCTTAATGGATCCGACCAACGCGGACGAAATACCTTGGTACACAGCTGAGCGATTTAGACTGCCGACTGATTGGATTACACGGATGCGAACGAATATAGCCGCAGGCATACACATTAGTCTGCAGTCTCTATACAACACAAAGATGGGACTCGCTCTTGAGTCAAGCATCGGTGAGGTTGTCACACAGTCAGGTTACGAATGGGAAAAGGGATTTGTGATGATTGTCGATGAAAAGGAAGTGGATGTAGTGGTGCCGGGTATAACTCTTCCGCGTGTCCTTATTATGTCATCATACAATTTGACGACAGCTTCTTCTCAGTCCCAGAGAGCGCGAGAACAGAAAGCCATGTATGACCAAGTTCATGCATATAATTCTTCTCGCGCTCGTAGGAGAGAACCGGATGTTCAACTGGTCAATGTCATTGATGGTGCTGGTTGGTTGGCAAGAGGTAGGGATTTAGAGGAGATGCACCAGCATTGTGACTACGCTCTGTCGTTCAAACAACTGGATCTGCTACCCGAAATCCTCCATTACCACATGCGCCAATAGTGACTGTGAGTTTACTCTTGCCATCAGTTTACTGGAATTAGTTTGAATATGACTCCCAAATACACCCATCCCGCTTTATACAGACCGACCAGCTTACGCAGGCGAGTCAACCTCTCCGTCTCCGAGGCCGTCGCTAAGATAAACCAACATCACAGCGTCCGACTCCAAGGAGCCGCCCGCCTGCCAGTCCTCGCCATGCACGCCATTCTAACCATACTGACCAAAGAGTTGGACAGATACGAAGGCTGCCAAGTCCTGCCTCTGGAACATCACACCGCCGCCGACAGCCGAACAAACCTCATCGGAGACGTCCACATCCTGAATCCACAAGGCGTCATGTTCGAGGGCTACGAGATCAAACACAACATCCCCATAACCTCCGGCATGATTCAGGACTCATTCGAAAAGTTCAAAACCACCTCCGTCCGCAGATTCTACATACTCACCACCCACAACCGCGACGACTACTCCGAATTCGCCCCCGACATTCAGCGCGTCACCGCCTCTCACGGCTGCCAGCTAATCCTGAACGGTGTTGACCGGACTCTGCTCTACTACCTTCGCTTGATAAGAGACACCACCGAGTTCATACACCAATACGTCTCCAACCTGGAGACCGACCCATCCGTCAGCTACCAACTCAAAGACGCCTGGAACCAAATCGCCCAAACATAAGCGGCGTTTTCGATTACCTCTCACCGCTACCTCCCCCCGCCTGACTCACACAGCAGGCATATATGCGCCCAAAATGACTGGCGACTGATAACTGAGCACCGATAACCGAAAGGCCCTGCGGCTGGCGATGCAATCTTGACCGTGTACCAAGTCCTTGCTAGACTCTAGTCCTGATGGAATTCTCCGGGGCGGTTAGCTCAGTGGTTTAGAGNNCGCTGCGTTGACATCGCAGAGGTCACCGGTTCAAATCCAGTACCGCCCACCATCTACTTCCCCTCTCCTACGATCCACATCGGTTGTGGTATATGGGCGCGAACCCTCCTCCCTGTTCCGTGATACTTTTCTGGGAGCATAGAGGTCAGATGGCATCAGGCGCCGCGCCCCAGGCTCCCGCTACTCGATGAGACACATACTCCGATCCAGAAATCTGTTTGCCGGCGGCATCGCGCTTGTCGTCGCGCTTCTATTTATCGAGTTCCTGGACGAGTTCTTCTTCGGCGCGCTGGAGGCGGCGTGGCCCCTGATTCGGGACGACCTCTCGCTCACGTATGTGCAGGTCGGACTGCTGCTCAGCATTCCCCGTGTATGGGGAAGCGTCGCGGGCATAGTGATTGGCATACTTGGGGACGTCTGGAATCGCA
>JAAXHY010000362.1 GCA_012270665.1 Dehalococcoidia bacterium | reverse complement strand
CTCGCGCCGCGTTCTGTCCTGTAGCGAACCCTGCCGCGTCGAGCCTGGAAGTCTGTGCAGTTGGAGCATGAACTGACTTCGAGCCACCTGTCGCCTCCAGGAGCCCACATCTCGACGTCGAACGCTTTCACTGCCGGCGTCGCCATGTCGCCGGTTGCCAGTTCCAAGACGCGGTATGGGATTTGTAAAGCCTTCACCACGTCCTCGGCTGCGGCAACCAACGAGTCTAACTCATGGGCGGATTCCTCGGGTGCGACGAACTTGTACATCTCTACCTTGTCGAACTGGTGAACCCTCATTATGCCGCGGGTATCGCGTCCGGCGGACGCCTTCTCACGTCTCCAGCAGGGAGTGTGCGCTACGTAGTAGAGGGGCAGATCTTCGGTGGAGAGTATCTCGTCGCGGTGCAGGCTGGTGATGGCGGCCTCTGCGGTGGGCAGCATCCAGAGATCGTCCTCCTCGTCGTGGTACATCTCCTCGCTGAAGCCTGGCAGATGGCCGCTTGCCAGGACCGTATCGCGGTTGACGATGTAGGGCAGGTAAACCTCCGTGTATCCGTGTCGCTCGACGTGCATATCTATCATGAACGATATGATAGCGCGCTGGAGTTTGGCGCCCTTGCCCTTGAGCACGAAGAAGCGCGAACCGGCCAGGCGCACGCCCCGCTCGAAGTCTATGATGCCCAGCGCCTCCGCGATGTCCCAGTGAGCCTTGGGTTCGAAGTCGAAGGACGGCAGGTCACTGACTCTCTTGACCTCGATATTCGCTGATTCATCGGGGCCGACCGGAGCGGTTGGATCGGGGATATTCGGGACTTTGAGCATGAGCGCTTCAAGCTCGTCATCCGTATCTCTGAGACTCTCTTCGAGTTCCCTGATTCGACCGCCGACGCTCCGCATCTCTTCGATCAGTTCCTGAGGGCGCTCTTTGGACCTGCCCATTTCTCGGCTGACCTCGTTCCGCCTCGCCCTGAGCGTATCGGTCTCGGATATTATGGAGCGTCGAGTCTGATCGAGAGTGAGGATGCGATCAATGGGAACGGACGCGTCCCTCTTTCGCATGGCCTCTTTCACGGCATCGGGGTTCTGTCGAATAAGCTCTATGGAGATCATCAGGAATTGTCTAACCCAGAATTTCCTTCAGCCTCTCGGCTATAACTTCCTCGCCGCCCTCTTTCAGCGTCATCATGCGAATTGCGAACCTGTCTCCCAGGTCGCTCTCCCTGACCCAGATGCTGGGATTGCCATCCCTGAGCGCTTCGACTATCTCTGCGCCCGTCATGCCGGTCAGATCGGGATCGGATATGACGCTCAGCCCTTCGAGTGGTCCGTCGGGGGCGAAATCTTCCAATGTTAGGCCGTCTATGCCTGATAACATCGGTCTTAGCGTGGCTACCCGCGCTTCATAGCCGGCGATCCTGTCCTCGTGGTTCATCGTGAGCCACTCTCGGAGCGCGCCATAAACCGCGATGACTTCCTGCCTATCCACCTTCATGGGGCGTCCAAAAGAGCGTATCGGCGAAGCCTCGAAGCCAATGAAACTGTGGGCGCGGGCGATGTCAACCATATCCTTGCGTCCGGTGAGGACGCCGCTGGAGTTGACCGCGCCGAAATACTTCGCGCCGTAGGCTACAAAGTCGGCGCCCATCTTGACGTAGCGGCTGAGTAGGTCGGTAGGATACACCTGCCCGGCGGCGTCCACGATGACAGGAACATCGCGGGAGTGGGCTATCTCGATGACCTCCTCCAGCGGAAGCGCTCCCGGGCGCTGGGTGCCCGGAGCGAAGTAATGCACCGCGGCGGTGTTCGAGTCTATCGCCTCATTTAGCTGGTCCGCGGTCGTGCGCTCGTCATCGCCAATTTCGACCAGGCGACCGCCGGGAATGGTCATGCAGCGGTCGTACTTTACGCGGAGTTGGCGCTGGATGATGATTTCGTTGGGCATACCGGATGTGTCCGGAATGCGCTCTATCTTTTCTTCATCGTCTCCGGTCATGCAGGCTGCCGCGGCATAGGCGAGCGCGGCGGAGCAGCCGGATGTGACCAGCGCTGCCTCCACGTCCAGCATTCCGGAGATTCGTTCTCCCACCGCGTCCATTAGCTCGCTGAGGTTCACGTAGTATCCCTCGGCGGCGTCCATCATCTCCCGCACCTCAGGTGAGGGGGTTCCACCGCCCAGCAGCGTGCGATTGCCTTGGGCATTGATAACGGGACGTACACCGAGTTCTTCAAATATCGTGGTCATTGGACGCGGCTCCTCATTTTCTCAGAGTGGAACTATTTTATTGACACTGAGTATATGACGCAACAGGGTCTTTGCAAAGTCGGGGACGATGCGACATATATCATAGTTTATAGATACACAGGAAAGTACTGGACGCTAACTG
>JAAXHY010000041.1 GCA_012270665.1 Dehalococcoidia bacterium | reverse complement strand
GACCAGCAGCCGGAAATGGTCCAGGATTACTTCGAGTACAACCCTGAGAAGGCGGAAGAACTTCTGGACGAGGCGGGATACCCGCTGGACGCTGACGGCACGCGCTTTGAAATAGACATAGTGATCAGGAACTCCATCGAACTCGAACTAGAGTCGGCGCAGATAGCGGTGGACTTCTGGGACGACGTTGGCGTGAAGGTCACGCTGGATCTTGTGGACACTCCTGTCCTACAGAGTCGCCTGTTCGAGAAGCAGTACGACTTCTTGTTCTGGCACGAACCGGCGAGGCCGAATGCGCTGAACAACTTCAGGGCCGGACACCAGTGGAACTTTTCCAACCTGAACGATCCCGCATGGCATGCTATGTGGGAGGACGTCCTGGCCGCGACCGAATCTGACGAGCAGATAGCGCTCATCAAGGCCGCGAACACCAGCTTCCTCGAGCTGGCGCCGGCTGTACAGATTCCGGCTGGTTTCAGCGGCGACTACTGGCAGCCCTGGGTGCAGAACCACAACGGCGAGAGAATCCTCGCCTTCGTGGACTTCTCCACCAAGTGGGCCTATGCCTGGCTCGACCGCGACATGAGAGAGGCCAGGACGGGCTTCCGGTAGGCGGTGGCTTCAGCGTTTAGCAAGTAAGACGACCAGCGAAGCGGGGTGTGGAGACATAATCGCCACACCCCGCTTGTGATTCCAGCCCGCAGTAAGCTGTATATGCCTCATCCTTAGGATTCGAACTGGCGCAGGCAACTTTCCCCACCCGCTCTACGTCAGATCAAATCACTCAGCCCGCCGCCTGCCCACTACCTCCACGAGCCAAGTTCTCACTGTACACCACACGACCAAATGTGCTAGCATATCCACATGATGAACGCGACTCACTATAAATTGAAGTTTTCAGCCCAGACAAAAATTTTCCCCGTAGATAATGCAGGTGAAATGCAGGTCAATCTCTGGTGGAAAATTCACCAGTTGCCATCAGTCGGCTCACCAGTCCAAATATAAAGGGAATTATCTACAAAACTTGACAGGTTTACTGAACCGCATGTGAGATAGTCTCGAAACGGCTTTCTTGAGAGATTTCAACTAGAATTAGATGATGACGGAGGACATATACTGAAACGCGATAGAACCCATAACGAGGTCAGGGATCAGATCGCACAAGAATACTTCAACCTCCCCTCGATTAGTTGCCGGTTCTGCAAGCACGATACGCCGCTGATCACAGAAGGGGTTGCCCAAGTTGTAACTGAACACGGGTATAGGCATTTCAGGGCCGATATTGCAGCCTTGAATCAACAAGGGGAGATTGTTGCGGTTGTGGAGGTCATTAACACAAATCCGCCTACTGGACGTGTCCTTGTCGCCCAGTCGAAGTTAGCGGCGGCGTTCTATGTCACTCTGGATACGCTCGACGACGGTTTCACTGGACACTGCTCCCCGTTCTGCTGGACTAACCGGAAGAAGGAGAACCTCTCTCCTTGGAGCGTTCCGATTTGCAGTGATTGTGAGCGGCCCTATCACACGCTAGAATTCACATACAAACTTGTGGATTGGGAGGATCCCCGCGACGTGTGTATAGAGTGTGCGGCCAGAACGTCGGGAGGGCAGTGGCGCTCCCCTGGCGAACTTGCCTTGGGCACCCCTGAAGGCAGGATTCCCGGCCCGGACGCCAATGTCCTCAACCTGTTTCTGTCGTTCTCAGACGCAGATTTCTGGGCAATGGTCTGGACCAACCGAACCTCGAAGCCGGGGGAGGCGCGGTCTCCAGAGACGGCGACGGCGATTCGTCTCAACCAGGTGGAGGCCGCGTTCGACTCGGGAGATTGGAACACTGGTGAGGAACTACTTCAACCCATCGGTGCACCAGCATGGGACAGGCCGCCCGGTCCTGCATTGTTCGCATGGAACCACGACAACTGTGTGCGTACTGCACTCGCTTGGCGACGCTTGAGAGAGTACCGGATCAGTTGCCTTCCACACTCAATCCAAGCCGCAATTGGCTCTCGTCCGACTATGGATGACGTGGTTACGGATGTTGCTCAGATAACATTGATTCACAGAGGTTTTCCCGATGGGAGATTCACTGCCTGTGGCATTGATCGAGTGAAGAGCGATGAGCCGATAGAGGCGACGATGACAGGTGAACCTACCTGTGATCATTGTCGTTGAAGTAAGTGGCAACCATGCCAGAATTCTTGTCGATTTTCGTATATAAATCTGATTATGTCGGGCACTTCCGGATCACCTCTCCTCTGCCTGTCCTGATTCAGCGCGCGCTGGGACGTGGAATATGAAAGTCCTGATTTCGGGTTCGAGTGGGCTTATAGGAACGGCTTTGGTGAGAAGCCTCGAGTCATCGGGACATAATGTCGTGAGACTCGCGCGCCCGGGATATTCACGCGCCAGCGAGGGGATAGCCTGGGACCCCGCGGCAGGTTCGCTGGACGCTCGGCAGTTGGAAGGATTCGACGCGGCTATTCACCTGTCCGGTGAGAATGTCGCCTCGCGTCGCTGGTCGGCGGAGCAGAAGGCGCGTATCAGGGACAGCAGAGTCAGGAGTACCGAACTTCTGGCGAACGCGCTCGCCGGCCTCGACAGTCCTCCCAAAGTATTCGCCTGCGCCTCCGCCACCGGCTACTACGGAGACAGGGGTGCCGAAGTCCTGACCGAAGACGCCGCTCCCGGGGCGGACTTTCTCGCGGATGTGAGCGTGGAGTGGGAGAACGCTACGCGCGCCGCGTCGGACGCCGGAATCCGCGTGGTCAATATGAGGATCAGCGTGGCGCTGAGCGCGGCGGGCGGCATGGTGGCGACAGTGGGGCCGATATTCAGGCTCGGAATCGGCGGCAGGCTCGGATCAGGCAGGCAGTATCTTAGCTGGATTTCCAGGCACGACATCGTCCGCGCCATGGAGTGGATCCTGGAGCGCGACGATCTGAGCGGCCCGGTAAACCTCTGCTCACCCAACCCGGTCACCAATACGGAATTCACCCGAACGATGGGCAGGCTGCTCAGAAGACCGACCCTGTTTCCGGTTCCAAGGTTCGCGCTGAGAATCACCCAAGGCGAGATAGCGGATATGCTGCTGGCGAGTGTCCGCGCCACACCCGGGAAACTAAGCGCGAGCGGCTTCGAGTTTCGCCACCCGCGCCTGGAAGACGCGCTGCGGTGGGCCCTGGCGGATAGGGAGGTTTAGGACACAGCTTTCGCTAAGCGTCACGTGGAGGTCGGCAAGACATCTTTGGCTGATGTGATGGCGTTCTCTACCAGCGACGGAGTTTTGCTTATCTCGATGACGATGAACTGGCCTATCTCGACGAAGCTGACGTTCTTGGTTGCCTGATTTGCTAGGACTCCCACACAGATGCCAGTCAATAGGACAACGACGGCGGGGCCACTCACCAGGCTGGAACTTGTTACCAGTAAGACCGCTCCTGTACATATACCGCCTTTTACGAGACCGTCTGTGAACTCCTTCCAGTCGCCGGTCTTTCTAGCGATGTGAAACGCCCTCGCGAGCGCGACGACTGTTACTATCAACATCAATGGATTGGCGCTTACTACGGCTGATAGCCCCATTCCGCTCACAAGACTGGAAAACTCTTCAACATCGTCATTGTTCCAGTTGAGCGCTACCGCCAGAATCCCAATCGAGCCCGCGATCAACTCCACGACATCGTATGAGACCAAGTCGTTGAGCCAAGCCTTGGAAATTCCAAAGTCGTTCAGATTGTTCGCCAAGTTGTTGAAAGTTTCTTCGTTCCAAGTTACAAGAGGCAAACCCCTAGGGGTAGTTGCATCTCTGGCTAGCGCCTGCAACAACCCCGCCGCTTCCTCGAAGACGCTGTCGTCGGGGGATGCGTCCCTGACGGCTTGGAATGCTCCCCAAAGGGTGTGACCAGTGTCGAATTGACGATGGTAGCTCCCACCGATACCACTATCTATGAATCTGGCATCCATAGCCTTGTCATAGATAGTAGCCGAGCCTTTGACTAGGCTTTGCAGCCACTCGTTGAGTTCTCTGGAGATCTGTGGATTGGCCATCAACCCCTGAATAATGGCGAAAGCCTGTGCTTGACCAATCATGCCGTCTTTGTACAGGCTGTCGAGCGCAGGACCTAGTTGGGCGATTAGCTTCCGCTTGGCGCTTCCACTCAGGGTTTTGGATGATTCGATTGCATCGGTCAGATTGTCGCGGATTTGCTCCGGCAATACGGAGTCCCATGGCGCTCTTTGCCTGATAGATCCAACACCATCTCCGGCGGCGCTCATGCCTTGACTGGCTGCGCTTCCTGCGACTCTTCTGGCTCGCGTGGCAGAGTCGCCAACGGTTCTCGCGCTCTGAGTGACAACGCCCTTTGCGACTTCGGAACCGTGAGCAGCAATGCTC
>JAAXHY010000204.1 GCA_012270665.1 Dehalococcoidia bacterium | reverse complement strand
GCCAAGGCTATCAATGATGTTCGGGCCGACGCCGTGGTGGTCGGAACTATGACGCCGAACAGGTACTGGGAGTCAGTGACCGAGAATCCCGACCTGGACCTGCCTATCTTCGGGGGCATGGGGAAGGCGTCCTCGGTCGCGCTCGGCATAGCGATAGCGCAGCCGGACAGGAAGGTGCTGTGCCTGGACGGAGACGGCTCGCTGCTGATGAACCTCGGCACACTCGTCACGATTGCGGGAACGGCTCCCAAGAACCTCGTCCACTTCGTCTTCGAGGATGGCGGCTACTTTACGACCGGCGGGCAGCCGGTGCCCGGGTCAGGGAATGTTGATCTGGCGGGAATGGCGAGGGACGCCGGATTCGCACAGTCTTACGAGTACATAGACCTCGAGGACCTCATCCTCGAACTGCCCGATATAATCGAGCGGCCCGGCCCCACCTTCATCTGTCTGAAGGTCAACCATCCGCCGACTCCCCCACCCTTCTACATGGGCAAGACTGGCCCTGAGATGATACGCCTAGCCGAAGCGCTGAGAGGCGAGTAGCGGATGTTCGACTTCCACACCCATACGTTTTTGAGCGACGGCGTTCTGTCGCCGATAGAGCTTGTCCGACGCGCTATAAAGATCGGCTACCGCGTAATGGCGATTACGGACCACGTGGGCCCGGGCAACATGGAGTTCGTTCTGAAGACGCTCGTAGCGGACTGCGAGATGGTGAACAAGCGCTGGGACATACTAGCGCTGCCGGGGGTCGAGATCACACACACGCCGAGTGAGGATATAGATTACATCGCGCGCGAGTGTCGAAGACTGGGCGCGAAGGTCGTCAACGTACACGGCGAAACGATAATGGAGCCCGTCATAGAGGGCACGAACCATGCCGCCGTATCCAGCCATCACGTGGACATACTGGCCCACCCGGGTCTCATAACGCCTGATGAAGCGCGAATCGCAGCCGAGAATGGCGTATTCCTCGAAGTGTCGGGGCGAAGGGGGCACGGGACCGCCAACGGCCACGTGGTGCAGACCGCGCGGGCCGCGGGCGCAAGACTGGTGCTGGACTCGGACGCGCACGCGCCGGGAGACCTGTTTACCCGCGAGTTCGCCATGAAGGTGGCTCGGGGCTCCGGACTGGACACGGAGGACGCCGTATTCCTCCTGGACAAAGCCCCGCTGGACTTCCTGAAGAAGGTGGGCGTCGATTCACGACTCATTCCCGACTAGGCTACGAAGCGTCATGGGGGCAACCACAAGGGCTGCCCCCTACAACGGCAAATGTCAGTCTGGATCTAGTCGGGCAGGACCACCGACTCCGGGTCCTCGCCACGGACTACCCGCGCCGCGTTGTACATGGCGAAGGTGCGGCTCTTCTCACCCGATTCCTGGGTGAAGGAGGCCAGGTGAGGAGTAACGAGCACGTTGTCCATATGCAGGAGCGGATTATCAACGGGCGTGGGCTCCTCTTCGAGTACGTCAAGCCCCGCCTGCGCTATCTTGCCCGCCTCCATCGCGCGTATCAGCGCGGCCTCGTCCACCACCGGGCCCCGGCAGGCATTGATGAAGACAGTGGTCGGCTTCATCAGGTCGAACTCGCGGTCGCTTATCATGTGGTAGGTTGGGCCGCCGAGGGGCACGTGCAACGTGATGATGTCCGCCGTGCTCAGCAATTCATCCAGAGAGACGCGAGTGAGGTTCAACTCTTCCTCGATGCCCTCTTCTGGGTCAACGATGTCGGCGTAGATGATGTCGCACTCCCAGCCCTGGAGCCTGCGCGCGACCCGCGAGCCTATCCTGCCCAGTCCGACGATGCCGACGGTCTTGCCCGCAATCTCGTTGGCCTGGGAGAACCACGCGGCGCGGATATCGCCGGCCCACTCTCCGGCCTTCACCGCGTTGAACTGGAGCTGGAGTTTCCTGATGGTGGATACGAGAAGCGCTATCGTGTGCTCGGCGACCGCCACGGCGTTGCCGCCACCGTTGTTGGAGACCCGAATCCCCATTTCTCCGAGCGTAGTCTTGTCGAGCTGGTCGGTCCCGGCGCTGGTGGTCTGGACAAGTTTCAGGTTGGGGGCGTGGCGCGCGACCTCGACTGTCACGTGCGCGCCTGCGACTATCATTACCTGAGCGTCGCGCAGTTCGGCGGCCTGATCTTCCATAGGCAGGCTGGAATCCACCCAGCCGATGTCAGTCCCCTCCGGCGCGACCCTCTGAAAGTCGGCCAATCCATCTCCACTAGGCCCGTAAATCACTATCTGAGCGCCCATTATCGCATCTCTCCTTATCGTCATATTCTTCAAGCGCGGGGTAGTCCCGCACAGACCACACAGATTATACGATTGGAGGGACTTCTGGGCAATCCGCGCCAACTCGGTTCAAATGCAATGATGGACTGCGCTACAATGCACACGGCATGAAAGTGAACTGAAAGGCGCATCATGGCTGTTTCCAACAAGATACGCGGTCTGCTCGAGCAAGGGTCCTGGATTCGCAGGATGTTCGAAGAAGGCATTGCGCTGAAGCAACAATTTGGCGACGAGAACGTGTTCGACCTGTCGCTCGGAAATCCGATCCTAGAGCCGCCCGACGAGTTCTTCGATGAACTTCGGCGCATCGT
>JAAXHY010000119.1 GCA_012270665.1 Dehalococcoidia bacterium | reverse complement strand
TCGACGAGTATCGGAAGCGCCTCGCGAGCGAATACGGCAATCGATTTAATGATGTTCTCGGTCCAGGCGGCGCGAAGAAGAGGACAGCGGCGAAGAAGACTAGGGCAAAGCAAGGAGAGCTCGAAGGCGTCACCGGCCAAAACAAAACCCCTCCCGGTCATGACAATCGAAAGAGGAAGACCGGCTTTCCGATATGGAGATGGGACGGAGACCACGAAGAAGGGAGCGTCGGTTATTGGGTTCCGCCATCGCGAGAGTTTCCTGATGGGTGTATCTTCCTGAATCGAGGCTATTCGGTATTCATAAAAATCAAAGAGGACTTCATTGATCAAATCAGCGAGGAGTATCAAGACCTCGGGATAGCCGAAATTGAGAACACCATCGGCTCCGACTTTGTCACGAAGATTGCTCATGCTCTCCGTCATAAGAAAGTCGCGCGATGGGGAGTACGCGGAGTCAATGAGCAGCTTCTCTCCGACGGGGCTCTCACCATGATCTCTCTCGGATACTTCGGCATTGAACAAGCGATCAAAATCGCTCTCCGTCGAAAGCTTAAAGGGGGCTTCCTTGGTAAATGATGTTGTGCTTCTTGGTCGCCTTGGCCAAGACCCTGAACTGAAGCGGACCGCAGCGGGCAAAGAGTTTTGCGTCCTCTCGATCGCGACCTCGATTGGCAAGGGAGACCAGAAAAAAACGGAGTGGCATCGCGTCGAGGTCTGGAGCGCCGCTGCGCAAAATTGCGAGCGTTATCTCCGGCGAGGGTCGCGCGTCTTCGTGCGCGGGCGCCTCAAGAGTAACGAGTGGGAGAAAGAGGGGGCGAAGCGGAAAGACTGGCGCGTCGTCGCGTATGATATCCGCTTCCTCGACCGAGAGGAGCGCTCTCATGGAAGGTAGAGCAGATCCCCAAGAGACCGCGTATCACTCCCTTGAACTGATCGTCAGAATCGCTGGTCAGCTGCTCAACCAAGGAACGCCAGTCGAGGAGATCGTCGTTGCACAGATCACCCAAGGAATGATCGAGGCGCGCGAGCTCGTCGAAGGGGAGAGCCCGCAGATCCTCAAGGCGAAGAAAACAGCGGCGGCGAAGCAGCGCGACGCCTGGGCGAAGCAAGTCGACTATCTCGATCGGTTGATCGTCGCGGAGCTCGTCGGAGAAGGGTCATGAAAAGTCTTTACACAATAATGAGTAAAGAGCCCCTCCTCTTTATGAGATATTGGCGAGTCTTATCTAATCAAGATAGGGTAATAAATGGCGAGTTTGTCTTAGGAGCCTCTCTAGATTCAATGAATCAAAAGGTCGAGTTGATTGAGGCAGAAATCAGGAAACTTTGTGGAGGAAATCAAGAGACATTTAAGCGCATACAAGATCACTCCAAAGAATCCGTTAAACGCTCGCGTCTGGAGGGAGAAGGAAGAAGCACAAGAGAAGCGAGGTGGCAGGTATACGGATATGAAAGCTTTTATACGCCGCTTCAAGAGACTGTAGATCGAGGTCGCAAAGAGACCTATACAAGCCAAGAAATGTATTATATGTCACGGGAAGAGCGCGAGAAGGTCGTGAGATCCGCAATGGACCGTGACTCTGGGAAAGAGCTTGGTCGGCTCGATTCTGACGTGGATGAGGTGTACCAAGACGAAGGCGGCATTTTTGGATTTTGCGAGGCTAAAAATCTTCTTATCCGTGATTGTTTTGGAACCATCATTGATGGTTGGAATTGTCAATGTCATGAGGTTTATTTAGTCGAGAGTAAACGCTCTGATTATCGGGGGCTTATGGGAGTCGTTTACTTTCCATTTAGTCTCTATGATGAAGTGATGACTTGGGACGGGAACTTAGTTGAGCTTGAGGAAGATTTTAGGCTCGTCGTTTTAGACATGAAGTTAAAGGCAGCCTCATGAGCAACGGTCTCCTCCTAGCCTTCGCACTCTGGATCGCCGCGCGGCCTCGTCGGAAAAGGCGAAGACGAGTAGAGTGAGCCTCCACAGATAGGGGGATCTCATGTCTAAAAGCGCTCGGTCTTGGCTCGCGTCTTTAATCTTTCTCACGATGGTCGTCGGGCTGATCTTCTTCCTTACCTTCCTTGAGATCCCCGATAAGAATAAGGATCTGATCACGAGCATCATCGGGATGCTCGTCGGCTCGATCTCGATGGCAATCTCAATCTTCGTCGGTCGCGATCCCGATGATATAGCCTCTCTCAAGGCAGAGATCGCGGAGCTTAACGACGACCGGACAACACTGATCGCCAGGCTTAGAGATGCACAGATCGACAAGGATATCTTGAGGCGCCAGCATGAAGGGCTCCAGGCGCTAGTGATCTCTCGCCTCTCTGTCTTCGCGAACGATAAGACGATCGGGGAGCTCGCGGTCCTCGCTCAAGAGCGATCAATGCCCGACGAGGTCGAGCGCTGGATACCAGGCGAGCGAGCTCCGCAGATACCCTCGACGATGACGCCGATCCCTAAGCGGTCGCCGCTAGACGATATCCTTGGAGGAGGAGATAAGAGCTAAAATCCTCCGGCGCCTTCCCACGGCTTCCGCTTCTTCTTCGGTGGAGAGTAGGAGCGGCGCGTCGGCTTCTCCTTCTTCTCAAGAGCCTCGTCGTCGTTCCACCTCCACATGATGCAGTCATAGCGGAGAGCGTCGAGCGGATCTTCTCTGCCGTCTTTGACCGGCTTCTCTTGGCGCTTGTCCCAGCGATAGGACTCAAGCGCCTTCCTTAAGCTATTGCCGCTCGCCTTGCGTCCAGCTTCCCAGACCTCGCGAGTGACTCGATAGTTCCGTCGCCAGATCGAGCGCTTGAGGCGCTGCACTCCGTTGATTATGTCTACGCGGACCGGCGAGGTCGTATGACGGAGACGCAGACCGATCCCTCGCGGCGGAGCTCCGGAAAGGACGCGGAACGAGGAGAGCGCGGTCTGATCGTTCCGCGCGGCGCCCGCTTTGTCACCGCATCCCGCGTCGAGCCAGATGCGCGGACCAGGCGCGCTCGTCTTGTGCTTCCTTGGCCAAGCGATATCGAGGATTAACCGCGCGAGCTCTTCTAGCGTCACCTCATGAGGGTTGATCTCTCCGCAGATGATATCCGCTCCGAGATCTGGATCATGAGCGATGATGAGGACCGACGGTTTCCTGAATCCCCAGTCGACCGCGATTCTCCCCTCCATCGTCGGCTTATACTTCCAACCGTCGACGATATTCTCCTCGCTCCACTCTGGATAGACGGTTCCGGTCGGCGGGCGCGGTTCATTCATCACCATCGCGGCGCGCTCTTCAGGGGGGAGCGCTTCGGTCGCCTTGAACCAAGCGGCGCTTAGGTTTTGCTTGTTCGCGTATGAAGTGTGATAGATCGGCTGACAGCCATTATCTTCCGCGAGCCGGACCCACCAGGCGTCGGCGACTGGTAGGCCGACCATGACGAGAATCGGCGACGGTCCAGATCGAAGACGACCAAGCGCCTTCTGGGCGACCTCTTCGGTCATGGTCTGGGCTTCATCGACGAAGGCGGCGCCGCTTACGTTGATCCCCTCAAGTGGGTTGTGACTGCTATCGCGCGTGCCAGGTCTGAAGTATGCGCGACACCATACCGAAGAGCCCGTCGAGGGATCGGTCCAAGTGCCCTTAAGCTGATTCCACTGCCAACCAAGCGGGCCAAGCCACTTCTCTATCTCCGGAGCTAGAACCGTTCGATATCTCGGCGCCGTGTCAGTGATGAGCAGAGACGACGAGCCAGGGCGGAGCTTGCTCATGATGAGCAGACCGAAGACGAGCGCACTCGTCTTACCTGATCCCCAACCAGCGCGAACCGCTATGAACGTCTCTTCATCGACGAGAGCGCGAACCAAATCCTTCTGTAATGGGTTGAGCTTCATAGGATCATTGTCTCTCATACTGAACGAAATTATGGTACTGAACACTTGGGAGGTTCTATGTCGTACAAGACAGGCTATCAAAGAAGGCGCGATCTGCCCTATCAAGGCGCTCCAGCGCTTCCCCCTCTCGGCGCGCGAGGGATCACCGGAACCTACCTCTCTGGTGGACAAATCACCGGCAAAGAGCAGAACCTTCGCCTCACTGGTCTTCAGTGGGTACGCGAAGCGGAGGAGATGCTCTCGACTGATCCAGTTGTACAGGCGTCTTGGCGTGTTCTGAAGCAGACCCTTCTTGAGGCGTCTTGGCGATGGGTACCAGGCGACGAAGAAGACGCGCAGTCGAAAGAGTTCGCTCGCTTCGCTAATGAGTGCTGGGGGCTCGACGGTTATCCAGGCATGATGAGCCTCTCTTGGGAAGAGCAGCTGCAATATCTCTGGGAGTTCGCGCCGATAGGCTATCGCTACGCGGAAGAGATCTACAAGATCGCCGACGACGAGAACGGGACGCCGCGCGTTTGGCTCGACCTCTACGCCGACCGCGAGCCTTCAGCGCATTTACGCTGGGAGTCACTCGACGGTCAGACCCTTGAAGCGGTCTGTCAGCAGCTCCGCGGGAACACTCTCCCACC
>JAAXHY010000506.1 GCA_012270665.1 Dehalococcoidia bacterium | reverse complement strand
TCCGACAGCGCTGTGGACGATCAGATGATGCTCGACGACGTAAAGCGTCTGCTCCTCGACTACGAGGGCAAAGACGAGGTTATGCTCGAAATAGCGTCGGGAGGCACTATCTACCGGATGGAGTGGTCCTCCATACAGGTATCGGTGTGCGATGAACTGACCGAAGGTCTGTCCGGCATACTCGAGGGGTCAGGATCGGTTACGGTCGAGGACGTTCGAGCTTGAGGTGGGTAACGCTGGTCTCTGCCCCCGACCAGTTGGCCGCCGAGATGTGGAGCGATCTGCTTAACCGGCGCGGCATTCCCACTCTTGTCCGGGCCGGCGATACGTCGTCGTTTCTCGGTGTGTCCTCGTACCCGTGTCGGATTCTGGTGGACAACGAATATCTGGACGAGGCGCGCCAGTTTCTAAAGGACGAGCTTGGCGTCACATCCGACTGGTCTGAATCCTGATTCTCAGATCAGCCGGCGCTTCGCGCCTTCGAGTTCCAGCAGGCGGAACTTCAGATTAATCCGGGTATCGCCGCTGCCGAATCCGCGCAGGCTGCCGTCGCTTCCTATCACCCTGTGGCAGGGGACGATTATGGGAAGGCGGTTTCGCGCCATCGTCTGGCCTGCGGCCCTCGGCGCGTTGGGACTGCCCGCCATATTGGCGAGCCACTTGTAGGTGCGCGTCTCGCCGCGCGGGATAGCGCGGCACGCCTCCCACGCCTTGCGATGGAAGTTGGGCGCGTCGCTGAAGTCGAGCGCAATATCGCCGAAGTCGGTGTCTGCCCCGTCGAAGTAGCTTAGAAGCATCTTGCGCAACTCCGCAAATCTCCCAGGAGCAAGTACGGCCTCGTTCGTCTCTAGCCCAAGGCGCGAGGCGCACGACTCCTCGGATTCCTCCGGCAGGGTACTTCGCAGAAGTCCGTTCTCCGAGGAAAGCAGACCCATCCAGCCGAACTGAGTCTCGAATATGTGATAGAACCGCTTGCTCATGCGCCCGTCTCCTGAGATGGCTGGGGTACCAGACGCCTGAACATTCTGCCGACGAGCTTAAACCTGATTTCCTTCCACGCCGCCAGCAGCGCTCCATGCTCATCCTCATCCGCCTGTCTTCCGCCATAGCGGTAGGCGGCGTAGGATGCGGCTATCGTCACGGCTCCCTCGTTGGCTTCAGGGATTATACGACCTATCCGAGCGCCGAATTCGATGGGTGTCTGATCGGACCTCCGGCCGATACCGGCCAGCCAGCCCAGCCTTGTCAGCTTTGTGTATAGCTTGGACTCAGGGGAGAGCGGGCCGAGCCCGAAATTCCATATCACCGACCAGATGATCCAGATCGCGGCCACCGTACCCGCTACGAATCCGGCGGGTACGAGGTACTGAACTAGGTCTTCCAGCGCTGCGAGTGGATTCGAGGAACCGGAGCCGGAGGTTGGAAGGAAGACGGCCTCTCCCTCCACGTCGAACGGGTCGAGAAGTTCGTCCGGATCTTCCTCGATGGGATCGTCGCCGATTCCGGAAACTGGAAGCGCCGGTTGGGAAGTGCGCTCGTGCTGGGGCCAACTGGGCGTCGGTTCGAAGTCAATCCACCCATAATCCGGGAAGTACGCCTGGACCCAGCCATGGCTGTCGGAATCTCGTATCACGCGCTGGCCGGCCTCGTTCAACTCGCCGGGAGCGTATCCGGCGGCCATTCTCGCCGGGACGCCGACCGCTCTCAGCATCACGGCCATGGAAGAGGCATAGTAGTCGGAATAGCCTGTTCTGGTCTCTAACAGAAACCATTTCACACCATCGTTGCCCGCCGGAGGAGCGTCTATATCCTGGGAGTAGGTGAAATCGGGGCCGCGCAGATAGCTCTCTATCGAGAGCGCCTTGTCCAGAGGATTGTCCTGCCCCTCGGTGACCCGTTCCGCAAGCGCGCGAACCTCTTCCGGGAAGGCCGACGGGAGTTGCAGGTAGTGATCGGTGATAAAACTACTGTACTCGGTCGAGGCTTCTCTCAGGTCGTCATCGGTCGCCACAGACACGTATGAGATCATGCTGTACGGTTCATTCTTCTCGACGGTGTCCGTAAACTTCCAGGAGACCAGTTCCGGGGTGATTGGAGCCTTGCGCTGAAGGACTATGGACTCAACCGAGTTGGAGGAGTCCGATTGTATCTCCAGGATGAGAAGATCGTCCGGCAGACGCTGGCCTATCATGCCTCTTGCCGTCTCTTCGCTGAGTCCGCGCATGTCGAAGCGGAAGCCTTCCGCCAGTTCGCGCACTTCCTGGGGAAGGGAAGGATCGGATGACGGGTCGTCCATGTCTATGACGAACTTCCTGGGAGCCAGGGCCTCGATGACGGCGGGCTTGCTCACCCAGTTGAAGTCCCCTCCGGACAGGAACTTTTCGGACGCGAAGTCCAGCTGCATCATCTGTGTCTGTGTCTCGCGCTTGAGGCTGTCTCGTCTCGCAGGCGGGAGAATATCGGGCCCAACCTCGATGGGTTCGGACTCAGTGGCTATCCAGCCCTGCGGAGTGTAGAAGTTGTACGTCTGGGACAGCCAGTACGAAGGATAGCTGGTCGTAGCCCATCCGACCGGTTCGCCGCCGAAGGATATCTTCCCGATGAAGGGAAGCCATTTGCCGAAGAAGCGGCCCGGCGTGTCCTTCTTGGTTGGCAGCGCCGCGAACAGCCTGGCGAAGAAATCCTCCGTAGCGGCTACCGGAGCGCGTCCTATGTTCCATACCTCGGCGGCTGTCGAGTTGGTATATACGTTCAACGGCATCACCACAGCCACTATTATTACCAACGCGCTAAACCACGCCGTAGCGTGCAGCGCAAGCCATCCGGTGTGCTCGGTGAACCTGATGTTGAGCCTCTGCCAGTACGCCTCGGCATTTACCGTGCTCACCCTGACGATGAGCAGCATAGCAATGAACAGGAACAGGAAGAAGCGGGCCGCGTACTGTTCGGGCAGGAAACTGAGATTCGTCAGCATGGCGGTGCCTAGCAGTATCACGGCGACCCAGACGTTGCTACGCCTGAATATGAACCAGGAACCGAAAAACCCGATTATCCAGCCGATAGCGAGGAGCATCAGAGCGAAGGGCAGGAGATCGGTGCTTATGCCGCCGCTGTTGGCGGCCTCCCACCAGACATCCAGCCTGTGGAACATCTCCCTGATGCGCTCTATCGCGTCGTCGCCCTCGACGCTCCGGGCAGAGGTCTGCCACAGAACTAATATCGCGCCCAGAAGCAACCCGACTGGCATGAGCAGGAACCACGGCGCGCGCAGTTTCGCTAGAACCAGGCCCGTTATCGCCGCCCATACCAAAATCGCGATAAGCCCGGGAGACTTCACCCACCCGGCGGCGTCCACGGACTCGCCGACCACCAGAAGCGCGAGAATCAGAAGTGCGAAAGCGGTCCAGCCCTGGCTCGGACTGTACTGTTTGAACCTGTCAATCCAGGTACGATGCGATCTGACGACTTCCGGGTCCAGACGGTGGTGAAGGAAAACGCCCGCGCCCTGTGTGCTCATGCGGTCACCTCCACCGCGTCTACGTCGGACGCGGTCACGGTGTAGGTGTGGGAGAGCGCGAGAGGTACGTCGTCTCCCATCCGTACCACGTATGGGTCAACCGCCGCTTCGTAAAGCGTCGGGATTATGGACATCGTCTCGAACATGCCGCCAAATGACTGGCCGTCCACCAGGATTGTCGCGATCCTGATGCGGCGGCGGGCAAGCTCTCTGACCGCCACGGCCCATGCTTCGCGGTGCGACGGGGTTATTATGACGAGCGCGCTCTGCGTCCCCCATAGCTGTTCCTCGCGGACCAGGACATCTTCGAGAGGCAGGCTGCCCTCGGCCTTGCTCATTGCGAGATATTCCATGATTCGTTCGTACTGGCCGGAGCCGGTGTCGGCGGGAAGCACGTATCGGGCGTCGCCGTATGAGACGAGGCCGACGGGCATCTGGGCCCGCTCGTATTTGCGGGCGAGAGAGGCGGCTATAGAGACGGCGTACTCGTCGGTGCTCTCCTCCAACTCCCCCGCCTGCATGTCCCTGTGAAGGTCAACGACCAGCCACACGTCGCT
>JAAXHY010000375.1 GCA_012270665.1 Dehalococcoidia bacterium | reverse complement strand
TTGCCGAGCGTCTCTATGATGGACTTGATGCCGTTGTGTCCGGCTGCGCTGCCCCTGGGTCGGAGTCTCAGCTTACCGGGGGGAAGAGCGGTCTCGTCATACACTATCAGGAGACGCTCCTGGGTGGTTCGGAATCTGGCGAGCAGATAGCGGATAGCCGCGCCGCTGCCATTGACGTGGGTGCGCGGTTTTGCAAGCGCGATGGTGTGTTGGCCCACTGTTCCGACACCCAATCTGGTCGTACTGTGCGCCCTGCCTACTGAAATGTCGTACTTCTCCGCGAGCAGATCAATCAGCCACCAGCCGGCGTTATGTCGTGTGCGGACGTAGTGCGGCTCGGGGTTGCCGAGTCCGACGACGATGAGGTCGGGCTTGGAGGTCTCGACTGAGTTCTTTCTACGTAAGAGTTTCTTGAGGATCAATTTGGTATAAGTGCATGACTGAATCGCCAGGCCACTGCCGTATTCGTATACCGACGACTATACTTCATGCGGAGCTAAACTCGGCCACTCGCCAATCTGGCGTCGGCGAACCCAAATTCTGCATTCTGAGACCAACTGACAGGCTAACATCTGCTCCTCTGTATATGGAAGTCTGACCAAATACGCTCTGATTGTGTTCGCGGCCAATGAATCGTCAGGCGTGTAGTATTCGATTGGATGCATGATGGCGGTCTTGGCTCTGACCTCAGGCGCGCTTATGAAATTGCCTATTTCTAAGATGACCCCAATGCTGGTAGGTGTATTGAGAACAATGACCAAGTCAACGGCAGGATCGCTGAGGATAACGCGCTCCTGTTCTATCCATGAATCGAAGGGTTGGCCCGTATCTACGTGTGTCTCTGGAAAGAAGGGATAATGTCCATCTCTTTCCAGGGCATCATATATTTGCCTGCGTTTTAGCGTCCCCGGATCGTCTGTGTTATCCAGGTTAGGCCCTAGCACAGCTATGCGCAGAGGACGTGAATGGGATGCTTTTCGTCTTTCGCTGTCAAGTTTCTCCGCGATTGTATCGTCGAACGTTTCAATCTGGTTGCTCATGCGTTATTGATGGATTCGATGAATCGCTGACCCGATTCTGTGATGTAAATTCCAGTCGAACTAAACTCGCAGAAAGCCGCCGCCGTTAGTTTCGCTAAAGAAATGCCGTCCTTGCTAGAATCGAATTCCGAGAACTCCATGGTTATTGCTTCATAAAGCCTTGCGAGTAACCGAACGGCGGATTCATCCTCGATTACTTCAGCCGTTCTCCACCTGAAGTAGGCGTTTACATCCTCAAGACGCTGGCGCAGGTCTTCGGCAGAACCATTTATGAGTGTCGGACTTTCTAGGTTTCGGTTCTGATTCATGGTAGTCCTTTCCGCGCTGTCGTCCTAGATTAATACTGGGGCGGATGACTTGATAGCCCTCCGCCCCAAATGCGTTTTATTGTATATGCGCCTATCTATCCTAGAGTTGACAGGGCCTCTTTCTGTCGGTAGAGGCGACTGTCGCGGTCTGCGGCGAAGCGCTTGATGCCGTTGTAGATGGACTCAGCGTCGAGGTGGGCCTCGGCGATCACGTCGGCCTCGGAGCCGCCGGTGAGCCACTGGTTGTCCCAGTCGGAGGTGAGCGAGTATTCGTCGGTGAGCGGGCCGACGTTCTGCACGGGCCACATTCGTCGGGTGCCCGTGGTCACCACCATGAGGTCGTACTTGGCGGCGGTGGGCAGTACCGAGTCCTGGTATTCGGCGGACTGGCGTCTGAAGAGTTCCTCGCTGATGGCGGCTATCACGCGGACGTTCACGCCCTCTTCTTCCAATCGGGAGAGGACGGAAACTAGGTTGACCGTCGAGGAGGAACCCTGCACCAGCACGTAACCATCTTTGGGCTTGTCAGGGTCGAAGTCGCGTATGAGATAGAAGCCCTTAGCGGCAGCCTTGAGGTCGCTGTCCGCGAACTCGCTGCGGTCGGATACCGGGAAGTCCGGCCTGGCGACTTCTATTACTATTACGCCGACCTTCGGGTCGCGGGCGGCGATCTCAGCGGCTGCGAAGTATCCGGG
>JAAXHY010000210.1 GCA_012270665.1 Dehalococcoidia bacterium | reverse complement strand
CTCCTGGCCCTGGACAAGGAGACGGGAACGCTGCGCTGGGAGTTCCAGACCGGAGATCTTGTTTACGGCTCACCCGCGGTCCACAAAGGCGTCGTTTACATAGGGTCCGGTGATCATGAGTTGTATGCGCTGGACGCTCTGACCGGCGAGGTGCGCTGGAGCCGGAAGACCGGAGGCAGAGTGGTAGCGTCGCCAGCGGTCACCGATGACATCGTGGCGGTCATCTCTCAGAATCAGCGGATATACCTCTACGACACCAAGACCGGCGGTTTCCGGCTGGACTACCTGACACGGGACGTCAGGGGCGCGCCCGCGCTGGATGACGAGCACGGGTACGTGGGAAATTCCAGGAGTATCGTCTATGCCATTGACCTGAAACAGAAACAACTGCCTTTCGAGAAGACGGCGCGATTCATAAGGACGCAACTTTTCTTCTGGGGATTCTGGAACACGCTCCCCGTGATCAAGGGTTTCGAGTGGGCTTTCCGATCACCGGGAGAGGTTTTCCTCGGCACACCGGCGCTGGACGGCGAGAAGGTCTATGTAACCTCCGAATCAGGGAGCGTTTTCGCGCTGAACAAGTTGAATGGTGAAAGGGTATGGAAGTTCAAGGCCGACGGCGAGATCAGAGGAGACCCGTCTCTGGCGGGCGACACTCTTCACGTAGCCGACACTCTCGGCAATGTGTACGGTCTGGATACCGGCGCCGGTGAGGAAAAGTGGCGTTTCGAGTTGAACACGCGCATTTCGAACGGGGTGGTCGTGGCTAACGATATGCTCTTCGTCGCCGCGCAAAACGGCATTCTGTACGCTGTTCGATAGAGTCGGTTTTATCAGACGCGAAGATAGGGTGGAATGAGGTGGTGGAGACGGGGGAGGGTCGAACTCCCCGTCCAGAAGACTCTTCGTCCAAGACATCTACAAGCTTATCCGGCGCTTGAGGTCACCCCGGCGCGTCCGCACCGGCAGAGGCGGCACTCAGGGCTAGCCGACGGTCTTTTGTCCCGGTCATCGGCGTCGCCGGAACAGCATCCCGATTTTCGGCGCCTCGTCGGCTCCTTCGGGAGTCGGAACCGGGAGACGTAGCCGGTATTAAGCGGCTAGTGCGTACTGATTGTCGTCAGTTACTTTCTTTGCCACCTGATTAACGAGGTTGATGGCGCCTCGGCTTGCAGTCCCGCGAAGGCATCCCCTGTCGAACCCACGCGTCCCCACATGAACTTAGTATATCACGTACACCCCGCGAGCGGGAATCCGAATCCCGGCGCGCTACTCCTCCGCCGAGTCGAACGGGATGGCGTTCTTCAGGAAGCGGTTGGGGTCGACGTCCGCGGTGCTCGCGGCAGCGGCGTCGGCCATGCGGTCGTACCTGGGATCGAGGTCCTGGAGCCTGGAGTTGAGCGACTTGTGAAACGCCACGCTGGATATTACGCGGTGAGTGTTCTCGCCCCTGCACTCGCGGCAAACTATGGACTCGGGCGCGTCGAATCCCTTGACCAGCTTGGCGGTCTTGCCGTTGCAGTCTTCACATCTGTATTCGTAGATAGGCATGGCGGCCTCACGCGAATGTTGTCTCTATCCCGCTCGATACGTCGAAGAACCTCTGGATCGTGAGGTGGTAGCGGGGGAAGTTGTTCATTCCATAGGGGTTGGGAGACTCGACAATCCCGTGTTCGATGTCCAGCGTGTTGAACGTGTTCTCAGAGTCGGCTCCGCCGTTCTCCCTGATGTTGTTCAGTAGACGCCGCCACTCGCCGGATGACATATTGAGCGCGAAATCCACGTCGTGGAGCGCCGTCTCATCCGCCTCCGAGACCCCCGCGCACTCGAAGGCCTCGAAGTCCAGCAGGAACACGCGCTCCCCGACCCGAACACCGACCTGCGCGAAGCAGGTTCCAAGGTTGCGAAAGTCACGGTCGTCGTTGGCCGCGGCCTGGACGGCCTCGAACCATTCTGTTGATGGGAAGGTGGTCATATACTCTAGTCCTTGAGAAGATTCATGTATTGAATAGTGTAAGTCATACCCTTTCAGCAAACTACTGTCATCTGCGCACTTTAAGAACTTCGGTTTCGAGTCGCAGAAACTTGGGATCGGGCTTTCCACTGGCTCCGATAGTCCCGTCCGGGTTGCGAATCTGATGCACTACTGCAATCAGTTCGCCAAAGCCATCAAAGTAACGGACAGTCTGGCTGCGAGTGCAATACATGAAGTCGCGCTCTATGGCGACCTCTCTCGAGTAATGCGTGTTGCGTTCGAACTCTAGGGTAAACTCACCGCTTTGAGCGCGTTCCCAGAATTGGCCGGAATTGAAGGCTTCCCTTATAATGGGGTTTGGAACAAACCGCTCCGGCAAAGGATTATAGGACATGGACGGATATACTCTACTAGAACAGGCTAAACGCTTTCTTGACGGAGAGTTGACTTTCCAGCAACTAGACGAATGTGTGTCCGAGAATGTTCTTCACGATTTTCGATTTGGTGATTCTGATCCTCACACGACAAAAGTTACATATAACTTAGTCGGCATATTCTCTGAGTATGACCTCGACTGCGAACTCTTGGGCGATTCATCTGAGGCAATGAGGGCGTTTCGGAGAAGCCTGCTAGAGTTCATTCTGGAGAGTTCCGGCAGCGCGTCGACGGACATGGCTGTAGAACACGCGCCCCGCTAACGTAAGAGACCTTAAAATATCCTGTGTGATGGCAATCTTCTAGCTAAGCGATCTATCCTCCGAACTCTGTCTCCACCCGCGACGACTGGTCGAAGAAGTACTGGAAGGTCTGGTTGTAGCGGAAGAACATATCCTGGCGATACTGGTCGCCGGTGTACGAGTGCGCGAGTCCGTCCAGGCTGTCCAGGTCCATCGTGTTGAGAGAGTGGTCCAGGTCGGCTTCCCCATTCTCCCGGATGTTCTCCAGCATATCCTCCCAGTCTTCCTCCGGCATATCCAAGTAGAAGTCCGTGTCCTCCAGGTCGGACTCGGCTATCTCGGACGCCGACGAGCACTCGAACCCCTCGAACACGAGCATGAAGACGCGGTCCGCCGCCTTGACGCCGACTTTCGCGTCGCACATCCCGCCGCCGGCAGTCCGCACGACATCGTTCGTGTTGAATTCATGGCGCACGGCATCGAACCACTCTACGGATGGGAATACTGGCACTATCAGTCCTCCAGGTACTTGGCCAGATCGGGAGACAGGGGCGCGGCGCGCTGTATGCCGATCCACTCACAGGCAGCCATGTAGTTGGTGAGCCAGTCGGCCATCATGCGCTTGACGTGCCCCATCCCGGCGCGCGCTCCTTCTATGCCTCCGCCGAATACGATGGCGAGCGGCTCGAGCATCGCCGGGTCCTGGAGTTCCTTGGTGAAGACGCGCTCCCCGATGAACAGCAATCGCTGGAATATCAGCGCCTTGTCCTGCTGGTGGGTTACGGCGTAACGGAGGTGCTGGAGTCCGTAGGATACATGGCGCGCCTTGTCCTGCATCGCGCGCGCGAACAGAACTTTCTCGGCAGGGTTGTTGGCGAAGCGTTCACAGCGCCTGTACACGGTGAGGAGATACGTTCCCCTGAGCAAGTGCAGGAACAGGCTAGTCTCCGACCAGCCGCCCTTGCT
>JAAXHY010000177.1:15844-16388 GCA_012270665.1 Dehalococcoidia bacterium | reverse complement strand
TCGTTCCGCATCTGGCGGATGGCTTCTAAGAATGGCAGGCCCTCGATGTCCCCCACAGTGCCGCCAACCTCGACTACGACGACATCCGCCCGCGATTCCTCAGCGAGTTTTTGGATGCGCTGCTTGATGGCGTCGGTGACGTGCGGCACTGCCTGTATGGTGCCACCCAGGAATTCGCCGCGCCTTTCGCGGGAGATGACCTCGCTGTAGATCTGGCCCGCCGTGATGTTGGAGAGGTTCGTCAGGTTAACGTCAACGAAGCGTTCGTAGTGACCGAGGTCGAGGTCGGTTTCAGAGCCGTCCTGAGTGACGAACACCTCTCCGTGCTGGTAAGGCGACATGGTGCCCGGGTCAACGTTGAGGTACGGGTCGAGCTTCATCAGCGAAACGGAGACACCGCGGCTCTTGAGGATGCGCCCAATCGAAGCGACGCTGACGCCCTTGCCGATAGAGCTTACCACTCCTCCGGTTACGAAAATGATCTTAGTCATCTGACGGCTTCGGAGTAATTATGAGCCACTGCAACCGCATCCCCTCACTCTGC
>JAAXHY010000177.1:0-15703 GCA_012270665.1 Dehalococcoidia bacterium | reverse complement strand
GATGAAGTCGGTGTCCGTAGAAGCCCGCGCTATGTCCAGATCGTACATACGCTGAAGGTTCAGCCAGAATCCGGGGGACATCCCAAGCGCCCGTCCGATTCGGAGCGCCGTGTCCGCAGTGATGGACCTGCGACAGAGTACAATTTTGTTGATACGAGCGAGGGGCGCCCCTATGGCCTTGGCCAGACAAGATTGGCTGATTCCCAGTTCATCCAGAATTTCCGCCAGACGCTCACCCGGATGTATCGGCGTATCGGCGTCTATGACTCTCCCATCAATGGCAGTCGACAATTTCAATCTCCATTGCGCCCTGGTCTGTCCATACGCAGCCACTGGTTATTGATGCCTATATTGTCCTTCCCGATCACCTCGCAGAGATTCAAGACGGTGGGAGAGCGGGATACGAAGGTCGGTCAATACATCTGCCGCGACAACACGCTGTAATCTTATTCTTGCCCTACGCCGAATTTCCGGTGGCAGGCTGCGAACCAACTGACTATTGAAGAGTCGTTCGGCGTTCCTATCCTTGAAGCGAATCATCGCTTTCATGTTAGCGCGCTGTGTTATCGCGATCAATGTCTTGTTTCAGGGCCATGAAGATAGTCGGCAGAACCGCTATCAGGGCGACGGCCATGGCTATGAGGAAGAAGTCGTTGAAGAGGGAAAGACCGGCGTCGGTTAGGGCGGCCTCGAACTCGCGGACGCGGGCCTGGGTTTGCTCCGCAGTCTCGCCCGGCAACGCCAGAGGCAATTCGAGACCTACGACCAACTGCTCGAAACGACCTGTGCCCCATGCGGTTAGCGCGGCCAGTCCGAATGTCATGCCGACGACTCGCATGGCGGTAACCACGGCGGAGGCCACTCCCCGCAATTCGTCCGTTACCGAGTTAATCGCGACCAGGGAAATAGGAGCTATCAAGAACCCAAATCCGAGTCCCGCGACGCCCAAGTGGAAGGTCATCTCAGGATCGGAGACGCTCGTTTCCCAGGACCCCATGAGGGCGAAGCCGAGCGCAATTAGCAGGAGACCCAGCGCACTAGGAATCCGGGCGTCCATGCGCTGGCAGGCCAAGCCTCCCAGCACGGCTCCAATGGGTATGGCTACGGTCATCCGCATCAGCATCAGGCCGCCTTCCAGAGCGGACTTCTCAAGAATCGTATTTGCCATGAGAGGGATCGTCACCATGCCGATGATGAGCGTGGCTCCCACCAGCAAATGTGTGCAATTGGTCGCGCTGTATGCGCGCGACCAGAACATGGTCAGGGGAAGCAGTGGGGAGTCGGCTTTTCTCTGTCGCGCTATGAACAGGACGAAAGTCGCTGCCGACGACAGCAGGTATGCGAAGAACAAGGTATCCAGAGCGTCCACCCTGGCGAGGGCAAGAGTCATAGCGCAAAGCGCGGCAGCCAGCAGACCGCTGCCCAGATAGTCTATGCGCGCCGGATACTTGGGGCTTGGAGACAGCAGCGCGAGCAGAGGGACGAGTACCAGCGCTCCGAGCGGGATGTTCATCCAGAAGACCCAAGGCCATCCGAGGAATTGGCCTATCAGCCCGCCCCATAGCGGGCCTATTACGGCCCCGGCCTCTGAGGACGCCCCAATGAGTCCGAGGGGGATGCCACGCTGGCCCGGCGGGAAGAGGTCTGCCGCTATGGCGATTGATATGGGTAGTAGCGCGCCCGCGCCGACGGCCTGGACAACGCGCGCGACGACGAACCAATTCAGGCTGGTCGTGAGAGCGGCTGCCACCGAGCCGGCCATGAATACGAGCATGGACGCGACGTACAGGTTCCGGTGTCCCCAGACATCTGAGATACGCCCGATCAGAGGCATTGCGGCGACGTATCCGAGCAGGTAACCGGTAATCGTCCAGGAGGCGCGGTCGAGTTCGTTCACCTGCACGTTGAGGTCCAAGAGAATCTGAGGGAGGACCGTTACGATGACGGTCTGGTCGTCGGCCGCGATGAATATTCCCGCGAACACGGGCAGCAGCGCAAGGTAGCCCGAACGAAGTCTTCCATCCTTGTCGGTATTGGAGGACACGCTTCAGCCGGTGTCGGGGGCTGTGATGGAGATGGACTCGTTGTACTGGGACAGAGTAATCGTGCGAATCACGCCATCGGGCTCGCTTGCGGTCGCGCGTCCCTCGATGACTGCTTTCACCAGGTAAAGCGTGTCCTTATCCAGAGTGACCTCCACACGCACGATACCATCCTGAGCAACGACACCGAGCAGAGGACGCAATGCCTGTACTTCGAGGTCGCCTTCTATCCTGAACTCGTTCCCTTCCTTGGATGTAAGGGCCGGATTTCGCAGGCCGGTCATCATCGCGCCGATGCCCTCCTGCGGGTCGAAGAAACCGAGAGAGCTGACTTCGGCGGGCGCCTCCTCCCAGTTGCCGGTGAGGGGATTGGTCATATAGCTATCGCTGCCTATGGTGATAAGGCTGGCGCGTATGGCGAACCTGCCTCCGAACCTGCCGGAAAAATCTAAGGAGACTCTGTCGGGGCTCACCACGTCTCCCTCGGCCTCGATGATCTCCAGAGTATCACTGAACGGCGTGCTGCCATCGTCGTTGTGTTCGAGCCTGAAATGAAATGTGTCCAGCCCGGAAGTGGCTTCGCCCGAACGCCTCAGAATCTCTTCAACGTTTATGGGCGTGGGCGTCGGGACCGGAGTGGCGGTTGCGGTTGGGTCGGAGGGAACGTTCGAGTCCTGGGAGCATCCTGCCATGCCGAGCAGCGTCAGTACGACAGCGAACAGGAGCAATAGGGCTGCTTTGGACAAAGGCGTCATGGCTTTGGGCCTCTGCGCCCGGCTTGTGTGGCCCCGCCGACAGCGGAGAAAATAGCGTATCCCGAAAATCTAGGCCCGCGGGTAGCGGTTTTTGTCCGGGGCGAAGATCGAGTCTTCAGGAACGTTGGGCATCTCGTTTCGACGTATGAACTTCGACGCGACACGGCCGGACACTATGCTGAAGGCAGCCGCGCCCACTATGGCTATCGGCGCGCCCTTGAGTATCTGGCGCCGTGTGAATCCCTTTTTCGAGTCATTCTTTTCACTCATGCCTGAAACGCTCTTCCCTGAACTGGATAACCTAACTTTCCGACGGCGACATTATAGACCGACGCGGTGGAGTTCAACAAGGCTGGTAGTGGTGTTCGGAGATCCTCAGCCCAGTTTAAGCCCACCCGGTACGACGGCAACAGGTTGAGAATCCGCGCCTGCGTCCGTCATGTCAACCGGCGGTATCTGATAGACTGGCTCATTGAAGGGTCACGCTTCAAACCGCATTATATTTCACCAGACCGTAATGACATCCGCGTCGCTATCCGCAGTAATCGAAGACACACATCCGCGCGGCTGGGCGGCGCTGCTCCTTCACCATCTCCAGATCAGCAGCCTGAGACTGTCCTCTTTCGTGCTGGGCATATTCCTCCCGTTCATAACGGCAGATCTGGGTCTGACGCCGCTACAGGCCGGATTGCTCCAAGGGGTGTGGTGGATAACGGCGGCGACGGCGGCGCTGCCGTTCGGCATATGGCTTTCCCGATTTCGCCCTATCCCGATGAACCTGGTGTCGCTGCTGCTGGTAACTCCCTTCCTGTTCGCTCAAGGGCTGGCGTTCAACTTTCTGAGCCTGTTCATTACGCGATTCTTTGCCGCGCTGTTCCACATGATGGGCTTGGCGGCACGTCCGATGCTCTTCCAGCAGTGGGCGGCCCGGCGACAGTACACGCTCATCAACGCGGTCGGACTGTCGCAGCACAGCTTATTGCTGGCCTTAGCGATCAGCACGGGAGCGTTCCTGATAGCGACGCTTGGCAGTTGGCGTCTGGCCTATTTCGCGCAGGGAGCGTTTCTGCTGGCACAGATGGTCGCTTGGCTTGTTGTGGCCCGCGAAAGTCGGGCTCCGACGCAGGAACTGAACCACGCTCTTCAAACCTCCCGGCAGACGCCACTATCCGCGCTCAAGGCTTATCCGCAGGGGTGGCTTATCGGTGTGGTGATGTTCTCACTGTCGGCGACCTGGACGGCCATCGTGACCTTCCTGCCGACCCTGATGGTGGAAGAGAGAAGCATACCACTGAGCCTGGGAGGCCCTCTGCTCGGCTTCCTGTATTACGGGCTGATTCCGGGCGCGCTGGCGGGAAGTTACGTCAACCGGAAGGCGTCCAACCGCAGGCTGCTGCTCACGATACCGGCATTGCTGAACGTCGCGCTGGCGCTGGGAATAACGGTGGCCTACGGTATCGTACCGCTCGCCGTACTCATTGCCGGAATGGGGCTGGTGTGGATAGCGGCGCCCGCGCTGGAGATGCTGCCGTTCGAGTTCGAGGACATAACACCTCGTGAGGTGGCTACGATGAGCGCGCTGGTCGTTACGCTGTCCGCGCTTGGATTTGCGGCGGGCCCAGTGATTACGGGAGCTGTTGCGGAGCTGACGGGTTCACTGCAGACGGGGCTGCTGGCGATGTCGCTGGCGAGTTCCGTCGGGATTGTGGCGGGGTTGCTCTATCCGGTGGGGAAGGCAGACATCCGAGGGACCAGATAAAGCCTGTCACGGACGTCGCGCGTTGGTCGGCTACCTCTGGTTCAAGATTATGACAACGACTTCTTCGGTGTCCGCCAAGGCCTGCGCTACCTCCGTGACGCTGTATCCCGCCACCACCGGGATAGTCCGCTCTCCGTAGATGGCGCCAAGTATTCTCGCAGACTCGGTTGCCCTGTTGACATCCTCATCGTCAATGACTCCGGAAGCCTCCGCCGCGCAATACACGATCTCCCTGCTCTCCCTGAAGCGCGCTCGAAGAATCAAGTCCGTCTCGGTGAGCCTGTCATAGTCGTCCATCGAGATTACGCCCTTGGTGGTCGCGTCCTGTATTCGAGCCAAAAATTCGCTGTCAGGCTCAACCGCGTCGCGGAGCAGTACAGTCGGACGGTGGAGTTCGAGCATACCGAAGAGACGCGACGGGAGAATCCTGGGCAGTCTGCGCTCCAGATCAGCGCCGTACAGGTTTCCCAACCTACCGTCCATTCTGTCCTGAATTCTGCGCGTCTGATCGTGTTCCCTCTTCAGGTCCGCCAACTCGGCCAGAATGTTCGTCTGAGTCTCCAGCATCTCGTTCTGAGTCCGACGCATCTCCGCCTGGTCGGCCAGAATGTTCGTCTGTGTCTGGCGCAGGTCGGCCAACTCGGCCAGAATGTTCGCCTGAGTCTCCAGCATCTCGTTCTGCGTCTGACGCATCTCCGCCTGGTCGGCGAGAATGTTCGTCTGAGTCTCCAGCATCTCGTTCTGAGTCCGACGCATCTCCGCCTGGTCGGCGAGCATCTGATTTTGGGTCTCGATAACCTCGGCCAATTGTCCAGGCATGGCCAGGACCTCTTCTGTGAGAACCAGGCGGCGCACCTCGTCCAGCAATTCCTCATCTTCGCGCAGGACCTGGAATATCAACCTGGGATTCTCACGTATTACCCGCATGACATCCGCGTCCGTGTTTATGACCATCTGGAATTTCTCCTTGCCACACCGCTATTATAGCGAGCCTGCGCGTCGCCTGTCTCTATCCCCTCGCCATTTCAAGAGAGGATAGCCAACGCCTGATTATGATATGCTGAAATCCCATATCAGCGCGTGGAGCGACTTTGAGGCGATGGAATCCGGCGACAAGACAGAAGTCGCAGAGCGTCAGTCCAAGGCCAAGCTAGGGACTATCTGGCGCGACTGGATCGTCACTGCGACCGCGGTTGTGGCTCTTGTCGCCGATCAAGTGACCAAGTACCTGGTGCGCGAGAATATGGCAATCGGCGAGTCCTGGCCGTCGGAAGGCTTCTTCCGCCTGACGCACGGTACCAACACAGGTTCCGCCTTTGGCCTATTCCAAGATTATACGGTCATTCTCACTATTGCCTCGGTATTCGCAATAGGCTTCATCATATATTTCTACCGTTCGCACAGCGACCGCACATGGATAACCAAGTTCACCGTCGGCCTTCTTCTGGGAGGCGCAGTGGGAAATCTGATCGACAGGCTGATCGCGGGAAGGGTCACCGACTTCATTGACGTGGGACCATGGCCTATCTTCAATCTGGCCGACTCCTCCATAACGGTAGGCATCACACTGCTGATAGCTAGTCTGGTTCTGACAGGCGGCAACACGGAAGACCCGTCTGTGTCTGAGGAGGTCGAGTCCTCGGACTCGGACGAGAGGTGAGCGGCGTCCGGATCTTCAGGTGCGAGAGTCCCGGCGAGCGTCTGGACAGATTTCTCGCCGACCGCTGCGCGGACCTGTCCCGCTCCAGAATCAAGCGGCTGATCGCAGACGGCGAGGTCACCGTTGACGGGCGAGGGCAGAACGCCGGCTTCAAGCTCAGGTCAGGGCAGTCGGTCGCCATTGCCATCCCGGAACCTGTTCCGACTCATATGCTCCCTCAGCAGATACCCCTCGACATTGTTCACGAAGACGAAGACTTTCTCATAGTGGACAAGCCTGCCGGTATGCCCGTCCATCCCGGAGTCGGACATCCCGACTCGACCCTCGTCAACGCGGTGCTCGGGCTTGATCCAGCTATCGGAGACGTCGGAGGCACGATGCGCCCCGGACTCGTCCACAGGCTGGACATGGACACTTCCGGCCTCATCGCGATAGCCAAGACCGACCGCGCTCACGCATCGCTCACCCGGCAGTTGCGTGACAGGACCGTCAACAAGGGATACCTGGCCCTCGTGGTCGGCGCGCTGAATCCGGTGGAAGCCGTTATTGACGCCCCAATAGGCCGCGATCCTGACGACCGCAAGAAGATGGCGATAGTCGAAGACGGTCGTCCGGCAACTACGCGCTATAAGACAATCGCGAATTTCAGGGGATTCACATACGCCGACGTCAGACCCAGAACGGGCAGGACGCACCAGATAAGGGTGCATTTCGCCTCGATAGGGCGCCCCATCGTCGGCGACGCGTTGTACGGTCGAGATGACCCGCGCATTGACAGGCACTTCCTGCACGCCGCCCACCTTGAGTTTGACCACCCCACCAGCGGAGAGCGAGTGCATTTCCATTCTCCCTTGCCCAGAGACCTCCGATGTTTGCTCGGCGAATTGTCGGCCTGATTCAAATTCACAGCGCGAGGTATGTACCATGCCAATCCAGATGTTCGCTGAGACCGTTTACAAGAACGCGAGTGTAATCACTGTAGATCCCCAGAATCCGAGAGCTCAGGCCGTGGCAATTCGAGACGGCAAGTTCGTTGGCGTCGGGAGCAACGATGATGTCGAGGGGCTGGTTGGGCCGATCACACGCATCGTGGACGCGAGCGGGATGACGATCATCCCCGGCCTTATTGACGCTCATATTCACGTACTGAGCAGCGGAATCAGGCACGTGATGGCCGCCGACTGCGACCAGAGGTCCATCTCGGCTATTCAGGCTGAACTTCGGGAGCGAGTGGAGCGCGCCTCATCCGGCGACTGGATAGAGGGCTTCAAGTTCGACGATACGAAGACCGCGGAGCGCAGGTTCCTGAATCGCGGCGATCTGGATGCTGTTTCGTCTGAACTCCCCATACTGGTTTCTCACCGCGCCGGACACGTTTACTATCTGAATTCCAAGGCATTGGAACTGTCGGGCTACCGAGACAGCAGTCCCGACCCGCCCGGCGGCAGGCTTGGTCGTGATCCTGACAGCGGCGAACTGGACGGCGTGATTTACGAGCGCGCTATCGAGCCAATAAGCGATCTTCTGCCGCAGGTAACCCCCGACGTCCGGCGGGAGGGTCTGCGTACCATCTGCAAAATGCTGACCGCGAGCGGCCTCACGAGCGTTCACGACGCGATGGTGTCCAATGACCAGTTGCACACATACTCCGAGGGCCGCGACAACGGAGATCTGAGCCTGAGGGTCTATATGCTCGCGGCGAGGCCACACTTCCCTGCCTTGCGCGACGCCGGAATGAGAACCGGATTTGGCGACGACCGACTGCGCCTCGGCGGAATCAAGATGGTCTCAGATGGCGCGATAGCGGCGCGTACCGCCTATATGTCGGAGCCATACATAGGAACGTGCGACCACGGCATCGAAGCCATGACACAGGAGGAGATCACCGAATCGGTGTTGGAGATTCACAAAGCTGGATTCCAGGTTTGCATCCACGCAAACGGCGACTTGGCAATAAACTCGGTGTTGAACGCCTATGAGCAGGCGCAATCCGAGCGCCCGCGTCCCGATCCGCGCCACCGTATCGAACACTGCACACTCGTCAATCCGGGTTTGCTATCGAGGATGAACAGGCTCGGTACGATAGCCACACCCTTCTGCACCTACGTTTACTATCACGGGGAGAAGATGGAGTTCTACGGCGAAGAGAGGCTTGAGTGGATGTTCGCCCAACGCTCGTTCATAGACAGTGGCGTAGTCTCTACCGGAGCGACGGACTATCCGCCCGGTCCGTTCGAACCGCTTATGGGGATTCAGAGCTGCGTAACCCGCACCGACATGAACGGCAAGCAGTGGGGTCCGAGTCAGCGCGTCAGCGTGGAGGAGGCGCTGCGGCTCTATACACTCAACGGGGCATATGCTTCATTCGACGAAGACAACAAGGGATCTATACAGGTCGGCAAGATGGCCGATATGGTCGTGCTCGCCCAGAACATTACATCGGTCGATCCCTTCACCATCAAGGACATACCGATAGTGGAAACAGTGGTCGGAGGAGAAACAATTTACGAGGGTTGAAACAGCAGTGGACAACCTTCCATAATTCCAATTGCATCCTCTTATCAATCAAGGAGAATTTTACAATGCCCGCCGACATCAATCGCCGCATAGTCATGGCGTCCCGACCCACCGCCTACCCGGAACCACAGCACTTCAGGCTGGAGGAAGTTCCGGTTCCGAAGCCCGACGAGGGTGAGGCGCTGATCGAGGTCGAGTGGCTTTCGCTCGACCCGTACATGCGTGGGCGTATGCGCGAAGGCCCGTCGTATGCCACACCTGTTCAGGTGGGCGAGGTTATGACGGGGGGAGTCGTGGGCCACGTCGTGGAGTCGCGCACGCCCGAACTGGACGTCGGGGACATCGTTGACGGCTCCCTGGGATGGCAGGAATACGCGGTAGCGCGGCCCAGCCAGCTGAGGAGGGTTAACCCTGGCCTCGCGCCCATCTCGACGGCTGTGGGCATCCTGGGAATGCCGGGCATGACAGCCTATTTCGGCCTGCTCGAAGTGGGAGAGCCCGAGGTGGGAGACACGCTCGTCGTGTCCGCTGCTTCCGGCGCGGTCGGCCAGGTCGTCGGCCAGATAGGGAAGATAATGGGATGCCACGTCGTCGGAACGGCGGGCAGTGACGACAAGGTTGACTTCATCGTAAACGAACTCGGCTTCGACGCCGGAATCAACTACAAGACCCAGGACGTCCCTTCCGCGCTCGCAGAAGCCTGTCCCGATGGGATAGACGTCTATTTCGACAATGTGGGCGGCCCCGTCACTGACGCGGTACTTCAGTTAATCAACGTACACGCGCGCATCTCCGTCTGCGGCCAGATCTCGCAGTACAACCTGCCAGAGCCGGAACTCGCTCCTCGTCAAATGGGCATTCTAATCCAGAAGCAGGCCAAGATGGAGGGCTTCCTCGTCTTCAACTTCGCCCATAAGCACGAGCGCGCTCGCCAGCGTATGGCGGAGTGGATACGCACAGGCCAGCTTAAATACAGAGAGGATGTGGTGGAGGGTCTGGAGAACGCGCCTCGCGCCTTCATAGGCATGATGAACGGCGAGAACTTCGGCAAGCTGCTGGTGAAGGTCAGATGAGTTCGCTTACAGATAAGGAAACGTCGGGAAACGCGCCCGGAGTGATGGTTTCGCCGGGTCGGTAGATACGCGATTCAGTGTATTGACCCTCTACGGGATTGGTGTAGGCTTCCACTACGCGGTCCGGGATGTTCTCGATCCAGACTTCTGGAACGTTGAAGCGAGCGTAGAGCGCTAGTTTGACGCTGCGGTCGAAGGCCAACGACGAATCGGACACCTCTACTAATAGCAGGACGTCAGTCGGACCGGGCGCCCTGTAACGGTAGTAATCTTCCCTCCGCTTTAGAAGCATCAAGTCAGGTTCCGACTGATTCTGTTCATCGAGCCGCAGATGTGATTGGACTCTAACTATGGCTCGACCAGTGACCAATGGAACCAGAAAGTCGGTTATAGTGTCCACACTCGCCGCATGTTCATTGCCAATTGGCGACATGGTTATTATCTCTCCGTCTATCAATTCCACCCGCTCGTGCGGGGCCAGGATTCCGGCTTCTGCCATGGCGTAGTATTCGTCCACGTTTATCCGGCGGCGAGTTGGCTCGCTCTGAATCCGGGGGTCGGCCAAAGTAGTCATGTCCGCGCTCCTATCAGGATTCAAGGCAATGGGGCCGACTTACGCCGGCCCCGCTTAGTCTAAGTTCCTATCAGGCTGTGAGCTTAGCCCCCGTTGTGCTCCTCGATGGCTTTGACAACAGCCGCCGGATTCATGGGGAGTTCCCTCATGCGGACGCCGGTGGCGTCGTAGATCGCGTTGGAGAGCGCGGCGAGTGGCGGGACTATGGGAACCTCGCCCACTCCGCGCACGCCGTAGGGGTGGTTGGGGTTCGGAACCTCCACTACGACAGTGTCTATCATCGGCAGGTCGAGCGAGGTGGGCATACGGTAGTCCAGCAGGCTGGAGTTCATCATCTGACCGTCGTCGCTCATGTAGTATTCCTCGTTGATCGCCCAGCCGATTCCCTGCACGACGCCGCCCTGTATCTGGCCCTCGACGTAGCTCGGGTGTATGGATGTGCCACTGTCCTGCGACGCCGTGTACCTGAGTATCTCGATCTTGCCCGTTTCTGGGTCAACCTCGATGTCCACTATGTGAGTAGCGAACGCGCTGCCGGCTCCGCCCGGATCCATGTTGGCGCTGCCCACTATGGGGCCTCCGGTCTCGGCGGCGCGGCCCGCGAGTTCCGCGAAACCGACGCTCAGTTCGGGATCTGACTTGTGCCTGAAAACGCCGTCCTCGAGTTCGATTTCAGAGGCGTCCGTCTCCCAGAGCAGCGCGGCGCGCTCTATCATCTGCCGCTTGACATCCTGGGCTGCCTCGTAGCTCGCCCATCCTGTCTTGAACGCCGCGCCGGACCCACCAGTCATTGATGTATAGCCGATCTGCTCAGTGTCACCCACCTGCGGGTTGACATCCTCGACCGGTATGCCGAGTACTTCGGCGAACTGCTGGGCGGCGGCGGGCCGGGTACCGCCAATGTCCATGGATCCGATGGTCAGGCTGACAGTGCCGTCGAAGTTCAGGTTGGCGGTGGCGCAAGCCGGGCCCGTGCCGTTGATCCAGAACCCGGAAGCCACGCCCCTGCCGCGCCACTTGCCTTCGAGCGTCTGCGCGTAGTGATCGTGGTCCTTGGCCGCCTGCGCGGTCTCTATCGCGCCGATTGGCGGGTTGATTATGCCGGTGGCGCGACGGGTACCCTCTTTGGCTCCGTTGAGAATCCTGAAGTCAATCGGGTCCATGCCGAGTTGTTCGCAGAACTCGTCAATAATCGTCTCGGCGGCGAACGATCCTATCGGGGCGCCCGGAGCGCGATATGCGGTCGTCTTGGGCTTGTTGTCCACCACGTCGTAGGCATCTATTCGGATGTTCTCGATGTCGTAGGGCGAGAATATGCAGTTGGCCGCGGCGCCAACCGGAGAGCCAGGGTACGCGCCCGCCTCGAAGCGAAGGTCGGCGTAGGCCGCGGTCATTCTGCCCTCGTTGGTGATGCCCATCTTGACATTCATGTACGAACCGGACGTAGGCCCGGACGCCTCCATCACCTCGGTTCGCGTCATCGTTACCTTGACCGGGACGCCCGCCTTCTTGGAAAGAGCGACCGCGATAGGCTCGAGGTAGATCGTCGTCTTCCCCCCGAATCCGCCGCCTATCTCCATCGGCACCACCTTGACGGACGAGAACGGCACGCCAACTACCGCCGCCGTCAGATCGCGTATCTGGAAGTGGCCCTGAGAGCTTCCCCACACCGTGATGCGGTCCTGTGGAGTCCACCACGCCGTCGCCGAATGAGGTTCGATGTATCCTTGGTGGACCGTCTTGGTGCGAAACTCGCGCTCGATGGTGATATCCGCCGCCTCGAATCCCTTGTCTATGTCACCTATCTCCAGGCGGGAGTGACTGGCGACATTGTTCTCGAACTCAGGATGGAGCAGAGGCGCGCCGTCCGCCATGGCCTCTTCGACAGTAGTGACGACGGGCAGTACCTCGTAGTCAACCTTGATTAGGTCGAGCGCTTCCTCAGCGTCGTGCAGACTGTCCGCGGCGACCGCGGCGACAGGGTGCCCCCTGAACAGTACCTTGTCCCGCGCGAGTATCTTGCTGCTGAGGTGCAGCATATTCTGCGGCGGACCTCCCGCCGCGCCGACGACGGGCTTGTTTTCGTATTCGGGAAAGTCTGCGGAAGTGATTACTGCCCTGACGCCCGGCGCGGCCTCAGCCTCGGAGGTGTCTATGGACTTTATGATCGCGTGCGCGTGGGGGCTTCTGAGCGCTTTCGCATGGAGCATTCCGGGCAGATTGACGTCTGCGCCGTATGCCGCCTTGCCGGTCACCTTGTCGTAACCATCATGGCGAATTGGTCGTGTTCCTACAGTCTTGTATGTTCCGGGTTCGGCAACGGTAGTCATAGGATCGAACACCTCCTGAATAAATCGTGTTTGGGCTCCGGTCGGAACTCGGACGCATTGTAACACAGGCCCTATGCCAAGACTATTGTGTCAGTATAAACTCGGGACCCCCTTTCCGGTCGCGTCTCAACCCGCGACGATACAGAAACTGTGACGCGTCTGCCTTGACTCACAGATTAAGCGGAGTACCATATCCGCACTCTCTTAGAATCTTGAGGTACTTGGACATGGGAAACTCGCGTTATCGTGTCGGTATAGTAGGCGCGACCTGGATAGCGGTCAGGCACATCGGATCACCTCCGCCGCCCTTTGGAAACGACATTGGCAACGCAATTTCGATCTCCCACGCCGCCACCCTGAACGCGCTGCCCAATCTCGAACTCGTCGCGGTCTGCGACCTGGTTCCCGAGCTCCTTGACGACTTCAAGGAGACTTGGGCGAACGATCTGCCCAACGCGAGCGCCTACACCGACTACCAAGAAATGCTGGCGAATGAGAACCTCGACATTCTCGTTGTCGCGACCTCCGACAATAGACACACCGACATCGTGGTGGACGGCGCAAGGTCGGGTGTGAAGGGGATTTTGTGCGAAAAGCCCCTGGCCACGTCCCTTGAGGACGCCAACCGCATGATTAGAGTGTGCGAAGAGAGAGGCGTACCCTTACACGTCAACCATAACCGCCGCTGGAACCCGCTCATGCACATGGTGCGTGACGAGATTCGCTCGGGCCTGATCGGGAAGTTGGGATCCATTGTGGTGTCTCACGGAGGGCCGCGAGCCATGCTCTTCCGCAGCGGCACACACATGATAGACGCCATCTGCTTCTTCGCGGAGTCGGAGCCAGAACAGGTCGTTGGGATGCTAGAAGGCGGATTCGACCACTGGGACCGTTACAGGGGCGACGGCGGAAGGCTGCCTGAGAACGATCCCAGCGCGTCGGGCATGATCCTGTTCGAGAACGGTGTCAGGGTACTCTACGACGGTTCTAAGGACACGATCCTCTCTTCCGACTTCATGCGACTCCGCGGCTCAGAGGGCGAGGTCAGCTTCAACCTGGATGCGCGTGGCCCCGCCGTCGTCAGGAAATACGACGCCGACGCGCGAGTTCCGGTCACCCACACCCTGCATCCCATCCAGTACCAGGTACAGGGCCTGGCGGCGACTTACACGGAGCTGATCGAAGTAATCGAGAACCGAGGTACGGGCGTCTCCACGGCCATCGAAGCGCGCAAGACTCTCCAGATCATGCTCGGCTTCCTCAAATCCCACCAGCAAGGCAACCGGCTGGTTGACGTACCCTCCTGATACACAGGCCCGGATTTCGATACAACTCGAATCCTGTTATCATGGTCGCGCGATTCAATGACTGGAACAAGGGAGGGTTCTAACATGGCAGGAATGACCGGAACGATCAGGCTGAGACGAGTCAACCACCTTACCTACTGCGTCAAGGACAAGGAGCGCGCCACCCGCTTCTGGGTGGACGTGCTGGGAGTCCAGGAGATACCGAGCCAGGTGGACTCGGATCACATCGTATGGCTCCAGCTTCCGAGCGGCACTATGGTCCACCTGATAGAGAACGAGGACGCGCCCTCCGAGCCGTCCCACCACGGCGCCTTCGAGGTCGAGGACATCGAGGAGGCGCAGAAGCATATGCACGCTCACGACGTGGAGACGACGGACATCACCACGCGGCACGACGGCCAGCGCGTCTTCTTCATCGAGGATACAGAAGGCAACCGCATAGAGATCTGCACCAAGTCGGGCTTTCCCATACTGGTCTAGAGTTTAGAAACTGAGGCGACACCATGACCGAAGAACGCTGGCCGGACATCCGCGCAAATCCCAGGACCTTCTACAGTTGTCCGCGTCTCGAAGACCTGGATGAACTGGACGCGCAGGTTGCGTTCGTAGGTATGCCGTTCGACCAGGGCACCTTCGGCAGGCCGGGCGCGAGGTTCGGTCCGGACGCGGTGCGGGACGCGAGAAGCTATTCCTACGTAGGGTACGGCGGTATGCAGTTCGACCAGGAGGCCGCTGGCTACTTCGATTCGGACAGAGGCGTTGAGCTTCTGGCAGGAGTGACAATGGCCGACTGCGGCAATATCACGGTCGTGCCCTCAGACATCCTAGACAACTTCCAGAAGCTGACCAACGTCGTCGAGAAGATTGCCTCGCGGGATTCACTTCCGGTGGTCGTGGGCGGCGACCACGCCATCACCTTCCCGGTGGTGCGCGGACTTGGAGCGCGCGAACCGCTGGACATAGTCCACTTCGACGCTCACATGGACTATTCCCACGAGACGCAGGGCGTTCTGTACACACACGGCAGCCCGATACGACGCTGCCGCGAACTGCCTTTCGTCCGCAACATCAGCTCCATCGGCATACGCAAGGAGAGCCGCAAGGTTTACGACGAAGCCGTAGCGGACGGCAACCTGGTCATGACCACTCGCAGGTTCAAGGAACTGGGGCCGGAAGCCGCAATGGCCGAAATCCCTTCATCAGAGAACCTGTACGTGACCATAGACATAGACGTTCTCGATCCCGCCCACGCCCCCGGCACAGGGACGCCTGAAGTCTGGGGCCTGTTCTACGAGGAGCTGCGCGACTCTCTAGTTTGCCTTGCGCGAAACCACAAGGTCGTCGCATTCGACATGGTGGAAGTCGCCCCGCCCTACGACCACGCTGACATAACGTCCATGACCGCCTCCCGCCTGATCATAGACTTCCTGACGGAGATATTCCCGCCGACAGACCAGCCCTGAACCGGACGCTCAACCGAACACACACTCGGAGAAAGCAAAGGGTGGGATTCGTTTTGCGGCGAATCCCACCCTCTTGATTGTCTGCACGTCCCCAACGACTCAGGGGCGAACCTTCCTACCTTTAGGGGCTTCCCCCCTCCGGCGAAACTTCTCGCCCAATTTCTGGAGCCTCCGCAGTAGTGCGGGAATCGAACCCGCCTATCCACCAGTACATGGCCCCGAA
>JAAXHY010000515.1 GCA_012270665.1 Dehalococcoidia bacterium | reverse complement strand
GGCCTCATCTCTCGCAACACCACCATCCCGACCTCCAAGAGCGAGACCTTCACCACCGCCGCGGACAACCAGACCAACGTCGAGGTACACGTAGTCCAGGGCGAGCGCACCATGGCCGCCGAGAACAAGTCCATCGGCAAGTTCATGCTCGACGGCATCCTTCCCGCCCCACGCGGTATGCCCCAGATCGAGGTGACGTTCGACATAGACGCCAACGGCATCCTCAACGTCTCCGCTAAGGACAAGGGCACCGGCAGAGAGCAGAGCATAGTGATAACCGCGAGCTCCGGCCTCTCCCAGGAAGAGATCGAGCAGATGGTCGCCGACGCTGACCGCTTCGCCGAGGAAGACGAGCGCAAGCGCCAGGAAATCCAGACGCGCAACAACGCCGAAAACGCCGCCTACGCCGCCGAGAAGATGCTCCAGGACAACGCAGACAACATCCCCGACGACCTCAAGAGCGAGGTCGAGGGCAAGATCGCCGCCGTGCGCTCCGCCCTTCAGCAGAACGACATAGCCCGCGTCGAAGCCACCCTGAATGAACTCCAGGAATCCCTCCAGAAAGTCGGCCAGGCCGTGTACTCACAGGCCGGAGCGGGCGCGGGCCCCGGACCCGGCGATATGCCTCCACCTCCTCCGGACGCCGACGGCCCCGCTGACAACCCAGACGACGACACCGTAGAAGGCAAATTCCGCGAGGTATAGTCGCGCCGCCGATAAGTCTAATCGCGCGATTGAGGGGTGTCCGCATTTGACAGACACCCCTCGATCATTTCGGCTATCAGAACCTAATGCCGATCCTGCGCAGCATTTCAAAGGTGTTTACGTATTCGACACCAAATTGGCGGCAAACATTGGGTAGTTTTACTCTCCTCTTGATATTCGCGTCGAATGTTTCGAGGGTAACCACCGTCATGTTGTGTACACGGGCGTAAGCGGCCACCCAGCCATCCGCCGCGCTAGCGAATTCGTCCTTCGCTGCATCTGTGAACTCAGGATTTTTCCATCAAACTTCTATGCCCATCCTCTCTGGCATAGCCTTGAACGTATCCCCCTTCAATCCCGTAAGAGAATACGCCTCCCGGTAGGTCAATCGTCCCTCTCTAACAGCGCGAACAACCGCTGCCGCGAACCGGGCGCCTATGCGCCATCTCTGGGTGTTCCAGAAGTTGCCGCCGCTTTGACTCTGTTGAGCGCCACGCCATTCACTGCCTTTATAGGTGTCGTAAAACTCGAAAAACTCACCCGTTTCAATCAACCTGAGGTCGAGAGTTCGCCGCGCCGCCACAATGGAACTCACCTTGAAGTGGCGAGCGATAGCCGCATATGGATCTACCATGTCGCTGGCTTCCGGCCAATACGCATGTAGATCATCCTCAGGAACTAAGAATTCCGCGGCTGTCCGATCACAAAATCGTTCTGTGTCGTGGGCCGACGGTTGAAAGTATTCAAAATTGGATAAGCCGGTTTCCCCAACGAAAACGTGCGCCAGTTCATGAGCGATAGTAAACATCTGCGCCGATTTGTAATCCGCGTTGTTGATGAAAATTAGAGGAGCGTACTCATCCGACAAAACGAAGCCTCGGAATTCTTCGGGATCCAGTTTGCGACTGTTATTGTTTCCCACAACGCCATTGATGACCAACAACACCCCTATGCCTTCGACCCGCTCTTGCAGAAAGCGCAGTGCGCTCTCCCAGTTCGGATTTTCCGCCGCCCAGCCGCTTCCCAGCGCAAGCGTTTTCCGCATAAATTCCGCGACTATGCGAGGCTCCTCTGCCAACGTGAATCTTCCCACGAACGGGATCGCGGGAGCTTCATACTGGATAACCAACTCATCATGCATCCAATCCTGGCGGCGCTGCATGGCGTACACGGTCTCTAGTAGTTCAGGACTGGGACGTCGGAGCGGTTCATTGCCCACAGTACGGAAGTCTGCTATGGGCAAACTCTCATCCGGCGGCTCGGACATGTATAAGAAGCCCAGGGGGGTATGCGTGTGCTTGGCAAGAGCGTCAACTTGAGCAATGCTGATCCTGCCCGAGTCCTCCCATTGTAGTACGCGTTCGGGCTTGATTTTCAGTTTCGCCGCCAACTCGCCAGTATCGAATCCAGACCGCTCTCGCGCCCATTTCAACACACCGGGCCGCAATGTTATCTGCGAACGCCGGCTGTTCATAGGAAGACCGTCCTTAGCATTGAGCCTGAATACGATGAGGGGATGTTACGCAGGAGGTATATTTCAGTCAAGTTCATAGATATGAGACTAGGGAGACTGTATTTCGATCCTATAATCCACTACCTCCCGCCCATTCAGCCTTTGAACCTCCCTGCTGTTCGTTCCCCCGCCCGTCAGCGCCGCCAACCGCTCCACCTGCTCCGCCGACACCTCCAACACGTCCGACAGAACGTGCCACCTCACCCCCTCCGTGTACGGAGGAGTAGTCAGCGACCCCGTGTAAGCGTAGTGCCCGCGACCCGACGGCAGAAAATCCGACGCCGGTATCCCCGAGATCGGAACATCGGCTTCACCCTGCCCGGGCGCAGCCTCGATAATCGCCTCTATCGCTGGATTCGGTTCTCCGAGGCGATACAATATCCCCACCACCGCGATCTCCGACTCCCGCCTGTGCACCAGGTGCGTCTCCAGCGCGAACCTCTGACCGTCAACCGTATGCTCACTCGGATTATGCGTATGCGCCTCCACGACCTGGTAGGATTCATCCCCCAGGCGTATCCCGCCGCCGCCCTCGTATATCACCTTCACGAACTCCCTCGTGTTCGTCAGGCGCTCGGCATTCCCGCCATACTCGAACGACAACTGCGGAGTACCGCCCACCGTATATCCACTGATGTCGATTGGAGACTGTTGCTTGTTGCCCCGCTTATCTACGTGGCTCAACATAATCCACCTCGCTCATTCTATCCGCTCGATTCCAGGACATGAATCAAAACCACGGTCAAAACTCAATATGAGATTCGTTCCCACCATTCTCATCACCGCTATATGCAAGGCGTCCCGCGCCGAAATGCCATTCACAGAACCGATAATCTCCCTCGCGGCGCGTACCTCTCGCATATCATAGGTGAAGACATAGTCAACAATCTCATTGAGGCTGTCGAACGCGGCGTCAATTGCGTCGAAGCGGCGAACTGAGGTGTAACGGTGAAGTATCTCTTGGTAAACCTCCACGTCGGTGATAAATCGTTCGTCATCTTGAACTAGGCGCGTTAGTATCTCAGAGATGCGCTCTTTATTTGGATGCGGAGCGCCAACCAGGTACATCGGGATATTGGAATCAATGAAAATCAAGACATTCCCCGTCCCGCGTCTATCTCGCTGAGCATATCCTCTATGTCCGCAGTCGGAAATTCGTGCTTCGATGCCTCATGAATAGCTCGGAGTTTGCGTTCGACGGCCTCCGGCTGTTCGATGTTGATGTATTTCTGAATCAGGTACTGGTATCGTGGGTCCGGGTACTCTTCATCGCTGTCAATCAAATCTTCCTGAGCCTCCGCGAATGCTCTTCCACCTTTCTTCCACCCCCTGGCCTCGTACAGAGCTTCATAATCAACCACCGGCGTCACAATCACCCTGTTATCCCCTTGGACGATTATGTCCACCTCATCCACCCCCTCGATCAGCTTCTTGGGAATATGGATACCCTCCTCAGGAACCTTGAACCTCACCCTTACATCCCTGAAATCAACGTGCGCCTCCGCCGTCTTTCTCAGCGCGACCAGCGCCTCCCCCTGCGTATCCGCGACAACCTCGCATCCGGGCAGGGTCTCGATATTCGCCCGCCAGCGTCCGTCCTTGGTCTGCTCCAGATTCGCCTTGTGCAACCTCATATCCTCCAACCTCCCGCTTGAGATTGTATCAATCCAAGCGTTCCGAAATGTCTTGAGTCCAGACTGCATCGTTTTGTACATCTGTGCTTATTTCGTTATGATATACCCGTGTCTTCAGATTAAGAAGATCTTGAGAGAATACATAAGACTCTGTATCCACTGACAACTGAGAATCATAAGTCATGATATATGACAACCTCGGCGAGAAAAATTTTTCGGCCATTTAGCTGCAAATGCTGGTGAATACAGGTCAGATGCAGGTACCAGGTTCCACCAGCAGAGACCCAGCAATCCTGCCAGCAGGCCGCCTGTAGCATGACCTGAATATATAAACAAGGGTATATCCTACCCGTCCCCCAGCCTCAGTACGCGGCTCAGCGACATCCTGCGGATGAACCAGATCACCCCAAGTATGATGACCATGAAGATCGTCGCCATCGCCACGTAGGTCACAAGCAGATTCTGCCAACCCACCTCGATCACGAAGGGCGGCAGCACCTGCGCCCCCCGGTCGTCGTACCCCAAGAACGGCATTATGCTCGCTCCCAGCCGACCGCCCATCCAGGTCCCCAGCGCCATCCCCACCGCTATCACAAGCGCCTGTTCCACCCACATCAGAGACACCAACTGCCGCGTCGAAAAGCCCATAGTCCGCATCAGCGCGAACTGGAGTTCACGGTTCCTGAACGATATATAGGCGTGTACCAGGAATCCCAGGCTGCTCAGTATCAGAATCGCGCCGAACGCTATCAGTAGCAGCGCGCGCCACCCCGCGAGCACCAGGGGATCAATCTGTGCCTCCTCCAGGCTGGCCTCCGTGTCTATCACCCTGCTCACCGGGAACGGCTTGTCCGACTCGAAGAACTCCACCAGGTCCGCCCTGTCCTCTCCCGTCAGTTCCGTGCTCAGCCACAACTCGTTCGGACTTATCTCCGACCGCGCCAGACCCAGGTTCACGTATGTCACCACCGACTCCAGGTCCGCTATGAGAAACTTGTCGTTGTAGCTGTCCAGTGTTGGGAAGAAGTCCACCGTGTCCGCCAGGACCACCTCGATCCGCCGCCCGTTCACCGATGCCATGAACTCGTCGCCCACGGAAAAGCCGAACTCCCGCGCGAGCGACTCGCTCGCCACGACCGGTACCGGCTCCGCGTTGTCCCCCGCGAATATGCCCCGCGAGATGAACGCGTTTCCGCCCTGCCACGCGAACATCAGGGACCCGTCCCCTCGCGCCGACACCTCCGACCACCGCACCCTGTCCTTCGCCGTGTTCCCCGCTTCCCTCAGCGCGTGCCATCCGGTGACGTCCTTGAACTTGTCCACGGTCTGGATCTCGCCGTTAGACATCCGCGCCCGCACCGTGTCTATCAGGATCGAGCCGGGCGCAAGCGAATTCTCGAAGTCCGTCTCCCCCAGTACGATGGATACCAGCGTGAACGGACGCTTCGGCAGCAGGCTGAACCTCCGGTCTCGATTGTCCCTCAGCTCCGCGCTGTACAGCCGCCAGGAGCTCGATTTCAGAAGACCCAGCCCGTATGTGAAGTATCTCCCGTTCGCGTCCCGCACCCGGACTCCCATTCTCACGGTCGGGTGCGGCCTGTCCGCCTTCACCAGTACCTGGACGGCGCTGGCGCGTTCCGGCAGCGTGATCCCGAGCGGTATCTCATTTCCCTTCAGCTTTGCCATGACCTCCGGCAGCGGATCTTCCGAGAAGTCCTCTCTGTACCACGCCACCTCGGACAGCCGGTCCGGGTCCACCGCCAGC
>JAAXHY010000542.1 GCA_012270665.1 Dehalococcoidia bacterium | reverse complement strand
ACTACGCTGGATACCCACCAGAAATTGATAGAAGATGTTTCTCGCAAAGGTATACATAAGTCTAAAGCCGAGCGTGAACGATCCGCAGGGACTGACGATTCGGAGCGGACTTCACCAGTTGGGTTTCGACTCGGCGCTGGATGTGAGGGTCGGGAAGTACATGGAGATACGGGTGGATGAGGATGACAGATCGGCGGCGCATGAACGTGTGTCGGAGATGTGCCGGCAATTGCTGGCGAATCCGATCATCGAGGACTTCAGGTTCGACTTAGAGGCGAAAAACTCTCCTACTCGGTAATCGTGCCCTTCGTGCTTGGTACCTGCCCTGCCCTGCGCGGGTCGTGTTCCAGGGCGGTTCTGAGCGATCTTGCCAAGCTCTTGAAGACGGCTTCAGCCTTGTGGTGGTTGTTGACGCCGGACAGAAGCCGAACGTGCAGGTTGAAGCGCCCCTCGCGGGCGAAGGACTCGAGGAAGTGGCGCACGAGGTCTCCGGGCAGACCACCCATATCGCTGTCGCCTATCTCGGCGTCAATGACAGCGTAGCCTCGTCCGCCGAAGTCCACGACTGTGAGGGCGAGAGTCTCGTCGAGAGGCATGTAGGTATGGGAGGCGCGGCGTATTCCCGATCCGTCGCCTACCGCTTGCGCCAACGCTCTTCCAAGCACGATGCCGAGGTCCTCGACCAGGTGATGAAGTCCGACCTCGGTGTCGCCGCGCGCGGCAACGCGCAAGTCCATGAGTCCGTGCCTGGACAGTTGGGCGAGAAGATGGGCGAGCATACCGTTTACGACGTCCAGCGCATACTCACCTGTTCCATCTATGTTGACCTCGACAGAGATTTGGGTCTCGGCGGTACTGCGTTCGACTGTCGCAGTCCTGGCTACGCCCGTCATTGGGCTATATCTCTGACGGCGTTCAGGAACGCGGAGTTTTCATCGGGAGCGCCAACTGCGACTCGGAAGCAGTCTCGCAGCCTGTCGGAGCCGAACTTTCTGACGAAGACGCCGCGCGAGGCAAGTTCATCAACCATGTACTGCGCGTCTTCTGGGCGGTCCATCTGGCAGAGGATATAGTTGCCCTGGGAGGGCCAGGGCTTGATGCCGTCAATCGCGGCAAGGCTCTGGAAGAGGGATTCGCGGTCATCCACGATCTTCTGAACATTGCCGAGCAGATAGTCGCTGTCCTCGAGGGAGGCGATTGCGGCGGCTTCGGCGGCGACGTTGACGTTGTAGGGCGGCTTGATGTCAATAATGTGGTTTACAAGGCCACTGCCCATTATTCCGTATCCTACGCGGAGACCGGCAAGTCCGGCCCACTTGCTCATGGTGCGCAAGATTACGAGGTTGTCGTACTCGCCAATCAGGTTACCGACTGTCTCCTTGCTGAATTCGTAGTAGGCTTCGTCAATTACCACTATGAGACCAGTGTCCAGCAGCGCGCGAACCTGATCTTCGGAGGCCATGTTGCCGGTGGGGTTGTTGGGTGAACTGACGAAGATTATCTTGGTCTTGTCGTCAATGGCCTCTCGGACAGCCTGTACATCTATTTCAAACAGTTCGTCGCGCTGTATCAGCCGAAGTTCGCCACCCGCAATCCTGGCGCAGAACGCGTACATGGCGAAAGTGGGTTCGCAGTCGAGGATCGCGTCTCCCGGCTCTATGAACAGCCTGAAGAGGAGGTCTATGAGTTCGTCGCTGCCCGCCCCGGCGATAATGTTCTCCGTAGGGAAGCCGGTGTACTCCGAGAGCGAGGCGCGCAGGTTGCGCTGGAAGGGGTCCGGGTATATGTGCATGGGGGTACGCCCCATGGCCTCAGCCGCCTTTGGCGAAGGGCCGTATGGATTCTCGTTGCCGTTGAGCTTGACGACCGATTCAGCCGAGATTCCCGCCCGCTCAGCCAGCACTTCGGGGGGGTCAACAGGTTGGTAAGTCTGAATAGAGGCCAGATGGGGCCTGATCAACTTTTCTACTCGATCTTCAGGCATGGTCGGACTCCTGACTTCGTGCTATTCGACGTTTCTTTGGCTCAGGCGAGTTCTTGGCGAATCTCCGCGGCCTCGGCGTGAGCGGTCAGGCCCTCGGCGCGAGCTATGATGGCGGCGGTCTGCGAGAGCGCGACCGATTCGGCATCGTCGAGGGCAATGACGGGAATGGTCTTGAGGAATTTGTGAACGCCAACGCCGGAGTTGAAGCGCGCCGTACCGGAGGTGGGCATGACGTGGCTGGGGCCGGCTACGTAGTCGCCGAGGACTTCGTGAGAGAACTCTCCGACGAATACGGCGCCGGCGTTCTTGATCTTACCCACCCAGGACCACGGGTCGCGGACGGCGAGGCACATATGCTCGGGGGCGAAAGCGTTGGCCAGATCTATCGCTTGTTCGGAATTCTCCACCAGGGCTATCGTCCCCTGCCCTTCGATAGCGGCTCTGGCCACAGATTCCCTAGAGAGCCTTCCAAGCCTGGTCTCGACTTCTCGGGAGACCTGTTCCGCGATTTCCTCGGAAGTGCATACAAGCACGGGTCGCGCCAAGGCGTCGTGCTCGGCCTGGGCCAGCAAGTCCGCGGCGCAGAGTGTCGGGTTGGCGGATGAGTCGGCAATGATCAGCGTTTCCGTGGGACCGTAGAGGCCGTCTATGCCGACGTCGCCGTAAACGAGTTTCTTGGCGAGGGTTACGAACAGGTTTCCAGGACCGCAGACCATGTCCACCGCCGGAACGGATTCGGCGCCGTAAGCCATGGCCGCTATGGCCTGCGCTCCGCCTATAGCGAACACTCTGTCAACTCCGGCTATGTGAGCGGCGGCAAGCACAACCGGGTCGGGCAGGCCGTCAGACTTGGCGGGGGAGCAGAGAATGATCTCTTCCACCCCCGCAACGCGGGCCGGAATGGCGGTCATAATGGCGGTGGAGGGGAGCGACGCGCTGCCACCCGGTATGTAAACCCCTACCCGCTCACAAGGTCGGGTCAAGGCTCCATATCCTGCCGTGAAATCCATCCAGTCGTTCGGCCTGGATGCCTCGTGGTAGCGTCGGACCCGTTCCGCCGACAGTGAGAGCGCATCCAGGACTCGAGCGTCCACCGAGTGAATGGCGGCTTCGATGGCTTCGGGGCTGACTTCCAGTCGCTCCTGTTCGGAGTTGTCTATGAGCAGGGCGAGACGCTTGATCGCGTCGTCGCCGTTCCGACGCACGTCTTCTATAATCCTGGAGACGATTTCCAATGGGGTGAGACGCTCGCCGTATATTCTCTCCG
>JAAXHY010000167.1 GCA_012270665.1 Dehalococcoidia bacterium | reverse complement strand
CGCTCTTACGAGACCGGGACCGCGATATGTTCAGATGAAGGGAACAGAGACAACTAGAGGCTGAAAGCGCCCGGAGCGCGTATTCCCGGATCCAGAGCCGCCATACCCTTCTTCGTGTCAGAGGCGATCTTCGCCTTGTCCGAGACATTCAGCCTTCGTTTGAACAGCCAGTAAGTGAACTCCTTCAGTTCCGTGAGAGTGGTCACCTTGCGATGTGGACGCTTCAATTGCTCCCAGTACGCGATTAATAGATCGTCTCGCGTCGAATTGTAGATTCGAATGAACGCCTCGTTCGTGTGGTCTGTCGCATACTGCCTGCCGCTGGCGTAGAATCGCTTTTCTACTTCCGATTCCACCACCTGCTGAAGCGCTGTTTCCACCTCGACCCCATAGAAATAGTTGAGATAGGCGCTGTTCTTGTCAACCCCAAGGATGTCCTTGAATTCGCTCTCATCCACACGCGATGGGAAACGGCCCGTGAAAAGCAGATGCTCCAACTCGTCTTCAGGAATCAGGTCTCGGACCTCTGTGGTCAGCCGATGCGCCAGGGTGAGCCAGTCGAACGCTTCCCAAGCGATAAGATATACAAGTCTTGTGCCTTGGAAGATTTCCTCGGGAGTAGTCCAGAGCGCGATAGCTCCCATCAGCGCGTTGGGCCAGTCAGCGCCGTTCAAGAGTTCCCTTCTCAGGTATGAGACCGCCTGAGAGTTCTCTGTTTCACGAATGGATTTGCACTCATCCATGTACAGATAATGCCTCAAATCGGATATTTTGTCCAGTTTCGCTACTATGGAGCGGGGATACTGACGACTGGCGGCAAAAACTGTAAACTGACATCCGAAATTCACTACGAAAGCCTGAGGACTCTCAAATGCCCGATCCAGCCCTCTTTACGTCCCAAGCCATAGACGCCGAAACCGCCGAATTCAACGCGCAGCTCGAGGCTCTTCTAGCCGAGGCCCCCGCAACTAACACCGTACCCGTCGAGCAGACCCGAAGGGCCAGGGAAGAAGGGACTGCGATGTCCGGCCCTCCGGTATTCTCGGACATGGCTCAGGAGCGCGAGATCCCAGGCCCGGACGGGCCACTCACTCTGAGGGTATTCGTTCCTGATGATCCACAGGGGATATATCTCCACATTCATGGAGGCGGCTGGGTTCTTGGTCGCGCGCACCTTCAGGACCCGCGCAACGAGGAGATAGCCAACTCATGCTCCGCGGTCGTCATAAGCGTTGACTACCGGCTCGCGCCTGAGTACCCATACCCCGCCGCCCTGGACGACTGTGAATCTGCCGCCGTATGGGTTGCCGAAAACGCCATGTCCGAATTCGGTGTGGACAGGCTCGTCATCGGTGGCGAGTCCGCGGGTGGACATCTCGCCGCTACCACCCTCATAAGAATGCGCGACAAGCGCGACTTCACCGGATTCTCCGGCGCCAACCTCGTTTACGGCGTTTATGACCTCAGCATGACGCCATCGCAACGAAACTGGGGAGACCGGCTCCTCGTGCTCAACACACCAATCATGGACTGGTTCTATGACCACTTCGTGCCCGCCGAACTCAGGCGCGATCCGGATGTATCGCCGCTGTACGCCGACCTTTCCAACCTGCCTCCGGCCCTATTCACCATAGGCACTCTCGATCCGCTTCTCGACGACACCCTGTTCATGCACACGCGCTGGGCGGCTGCCGGAAACCAGGCAGAACTCGCCGTGTATCCAGGCGGCCCACACGGTTTCGACGGACATCCGACACGAATGGCTGAGCGCGCACGGAACAAGATGAATCAAGCTATCGCGGCCTACTTAGGCTCCGGCAACTGAAGTCCGAAAACGGAGATTCCAATGGCTTCCACGCAACCGACTTCCAAACACATTACGATCAACGACGTCCGCATTAGATACTTCGATTGGGGATCCGAGGGCTTGCCGCCTCTGGTTTGCCTGCATGGTCACACCGGCCAGGCCCATATATGGGACGAGTTCGCCGAGGCTATGCTCGGCTCGTACCATGTTTACGCGCTTGACCAGCGAGGGCACGGCGAATCAGGCTATGCCAGTGACGGCTATGCGCGCGACCGCTTCGTCGAAGACCTCGCGGCATTCGTCGACGCGCTCGGGCTAGAAAGATTCACCCTCGCCGGCCTCTCAATGGGCGGCTGGCACTCGATGCTGTACACCGCCGATCACCCTGACCGAGTGGAGCGCATCGTCATGGTGGACATTGGCCCCGAACCATCCGAGGCTGCCAGGGCGGGAATGTCCAGCCGACCCGCGACTCCCATGGAGTTCTCGAGCCTCGACGACGCTTTCGACTGGATGCGCTCATCCAACCCCTGGGCCACCGACGAACGCCTGATGCAGGACGCCCGGGACAAGATGAAGCAGACCTCCGACGGCAGCTGGACCTGGAAGGCGGATCCTCTCCTTTTCAACACGCCACTCCCTGACATGAGTGATCCCTCGCTCATATCTCGCTACTGGAGCGCGCTTGAGACCATCCCTTGTCCCATGCTCGAAGTTCGCGGCGCCGACAGCCCGCTGGTCTCCGACGAGATACTCGACCGCATGAAAGCCGCGGCCAGAGACCTGACTTCGATAGATATTCCCGACGCCGGGCACGTTGTAACCGTGGACAAGCCCGCCGAGTTCATCGAAGCCACGCGCGGCTTCCTCGGACTGAAAAACTAGAAGCTAGACACCAAGGACTGAGCTATGCCGCCAATACTGCGAAGCCTGCTCTTCGTACCTGGAAACACTCCCCGTATGCTGGACAGGGCGCTGAATCTCAGACCCGACGCCTTTGTCCCGGACATGGAAGACTCCGTTCCCTGGGACGAAAAGGCCAATGCCCGCGAGGTGACTGCCGCATACATACCACAGTTGGCGCGGACCGGAGCGCCCGTCATTCCCAGGGTCAACTCCCTTGACACCGGACTGCTCGAAGATGACCTTAGGGCAGTGATCGGGCCGCGCATCTACGGCGTTTCCGTCGGCAAGATGGACAACCCCGAGATACTCGGCGAGGTCGTTGGAGTCATTCAGAGGCTCGAACTGAGGGCCGGCCTGCCCATCGGGGCGATCAAGCTCGTTCCATGGATAGAGTCCGCCGAGTCCATAGTCAAGCTCCACGAAATATGCCGCTCGTCGTCTCGCATAGTCGCCATAGCCCTGGGAGCCGAGGACTTCACCAACGATATGGAGATCGAGCGCACTGACAGCGACGCCGAGATTGCCTATGCCCGCTCGGCGATAGCGATAGCGGCGCGCGCCGCCGGCATTCTCGCGTTGGACACCCCGTTCTTCGCGTTCCGCGACCCCGACGCGCTCCGGGAGAACTCGCGCGCCTCACGCGGCATCGGCTTCAGGGGAAGGTTCGCCATACACCCTGCCCAGATTGAGATACTCAACGAGGTCTTCTCACCCTCCGAGGGTGAGATCAATCATGCCCGAAGGGTTATCGAGGTGTTCGAGGAAGCCGCGGCCATGGGGCGCGGGTCAACCTCGCTGGACGGCAAGGT
>JAAXHY010000586.1 GCA_012270665.1 Dehalococcoidia bacterium | reverse complement strand
GTAACCTTGAATGACTTCGCGCGGGCCAATAGACTGACGAGTAAGAGGCGATAGGCAAGCTCCCAAGGAACTCCGGCAAAATGGTCGCCCAAGATACACAGAATAATACGCACTCCGAGCGCTATCGGGCCGCGGCTGAGGAGTTCGCGCGCCGAGTCACCAACGCGCTGGGCGACGAGGTTGATTCGATTGTGCTGTACGGCTCCGCCGCGCGTGGGGAGGCCGGGCCGGAGAGCGATATAGATATCCTGGTCGTCGGGGATGACAGGCGCCGACTCAGAGATGTCGTCAGCAAGACTGCTTCCCACCTCGACCGCGAGGGCGGGTTCACATTCCTCATTTCGGCATTCGCAATCGAGCGCGATGAGATGCTTAATCTCGGGCGGCTCGGTTCGCCTTTCATCCGTAATGTTCTGAAGGAAGGCCATATCCTGTACGACAACGATACATTCGCAGGGATGCCCAATATGACAGAAGGACCTTCGCAGGAGTATATAGCTCGGCAGTTGGAATCGGCTGACGAGGCCCTTGACGACGCTGAGTATCTGCTCCAAGGTGGGCGCTACAAAGCCACGGCGAACCGCGCCTACTACGCGATGTTCCACGCAGCCATGGCCGCGCTGACGCAGTCGGGCGGAGACCTGCCAAGAACGCATGGCGGCGTCAGGAATCAGTTCGGACTGCGTTATGTCAGAACCGGAATCATTGATCTCGAACTTGCCGATACACTGCAGGACACGTATGAACTTCGCAGACAGAGCGACTATGAACTGTACGCGTATTTTGCGGAGGACGAGATTCGCCAGGCCGTCCAGAATGCGCGCGCTTTCGTGTCCGCGATAAAGCGCGCGCTCGACCTGTCGCGCTGAGCCGGGCGCTTCCCACCACCGCGGTCGGCTCGATTGACGGCTCTGGGGATGGTTGTTACACTCGCGCCATAGCTGGTTGTGACGCTGAAACCGCGCTCCGAGTCGTCCATCTCGGAGGCTTTTCGCATACTTAGAGATTACCTAATGGAGGATGTTATGAGCGCCACATATTCTGAACTGAATAAAGATTCGTTCCTGTGGATGTACAGGACGATGGTCACGATACGCAGGTTCGAGGAGCAGTCCCGGCGTGAGGCGGACGCGGGCAAGTTGCGCGGCATGCACTCGTCCATAGGCCAGGAGGCGGTGCCGACGGGCATTTGCGCGCACCTCAGAGACGACGACTATGTGCTCGGTACACACCGCAGCCACCACCACTGCATCGCCAAGGGCGTTGACCTCAAGGAGATGATGGCCGAACTGCTGGGCAAGTCCACCGGCACCAACAAAGGCAAGGGCGGCACCATGCACATCGCGGACATCAACAAGGGGATGCTGGGCGCGAACGGCGTGGTCGGCTCCAACATTCCGGTCGCCACCGGCGTCGGTCTGAGCGCGAAGGTCAGGGGGACGGACCAGGTGAGCGTGGTGTTCTTCGGCGACGGCGCGTCCAGCCAGGGAGTGCTGCACGAGTCCATGAACTTGGCGAGCATCTGGAAGCTGCCGGTGCTGTTCGTGTGCGAGAACAACCGCTACGCTGAGTCCACCCCGTTCGAGTTTACGGTCGCGGGCGCGTCGGTCGCCAACCGAGCCAACGGATACGATATGCCCGGTGTATCGGTGGACGGCCAGGACGCCATCGAGATACATGAGGTCGCCCGAGAGGCTGTGGCGCGAGCGAGGCGAGGCGAGGGTCCGACTCTGATCGAGGCTATGACATACCGCTACCAGGGACACTTCGGCGCCGACGACCCTTTGGGATACAGATCTCAGGAGGAAGAGGACTACTACGAGGCGAGGGACTGCATCGAACAGCTGACCAGNNGTCGCAGCCGCGACCGCCTTCGCTGACGAAAGCCCGTTCCCAGAGCCGGAAGAGCTTATGACGGACGTGTACGTGTCTTACGCCTAATAGCCGGATGGTGAAGAACGACTTCATATTCATTGATGAGTCGGGGGATACGGGCTACAAGCTAGATCCGGACACCGGGGAGTTGCTTAGCAGTCCATACTTTGTGCTTGCGGCATTGCATGTGACTGGTGAGAGTATCCGGTTGCTCAATCGCCATATCGCGGCATTCCGGTTCTATACAGGATTTAGCAGAGAGTTGAAATTTCCACCAGAAAAAGAGCCGTTTACCCGGCTTTTGGATCCCATACAAGAGATAGTGATGCGAGGGGCTAGTATTCATGCCTCAGCCGTGTACCTAGACAAGCAGAGATATATGGGAGATTATCTAAAGCCTGGCGGTGTACGTCCGCAATCTACACTCTACTTCCGTAACAGGGTTCTCAGATGTCTACTGGAGTTTCACTTCAAGTCTTATGGCCTGATGTCACGGCGGTATGAACTGATTCTGGATCGTATTGATATGACTCCCAGCCAGATCAGGAATCTTGAGACTTATCTGCGAAATCGTCGGGGCTTAATAGCGCCGAGACTCATTACGCAGGCAGATTCGATATACGTGGAAGGGCTGCAAGTAGTAGATAATATAGCCAGTGGATTCAAAAATGTGGTCGGAGGCGCGAGGGTCCACAAATCACTTTCGTTCGTGAACACGAAGGATATTACAGAAGACATGAATATAGGGTAAAAGAATGAGGGCCACTCCAGCTCCCGTGCGCTTTGGGAACCCGACTGACCCTCGACTATACACTGATATCTTAGACGTGATAATGATGTATGTCAATGAGTTTTATCAAGCAAGGATGACCGCAGACCCGCCAGACCTTATCCCAATACCAGATATATATACCCACAAGGAGGAGCGCCATGGTAGCGGAAGCTGTACGACAGGTGTCTTATATACAGGCGATCAATGAGGCGATTCGGCAGGAGATGGAGCGCGACGAGGATGTCATCGTGATGGGCGAGGACATCGCGGGCGGCGGTGACCGGGAGGACAAGCAGGACGCCTGGGGCGGCCCGATGCGGCTGACGAAAGGTCTCGTCGGGCAGTTCGGACGCCAGCGAATCCGTGATACGCCCATATCCGAGGCGGGGTTCATCGGGGCCGGTGTGGGCGCTGCGGCATCGGGGCTGCGGCCCGTGGTTGACCTGATGTACGTCGGATTCTACGGCGTGTGCGCGGACCAGATCACCAACAACGCCGCCAAGATCCACTATATGTTCGGCGGCAAGGTCACGATACCGCTGACGATCATGACAGGAACGGGCGCTGGCACCAACTCGGCGGCGCAGCACTCCGAGACGCTGTACTCGATATTCACGCACTTTCCGGGCCTCAAGTGCGTCGCGCCCTCAGACCCGTATACCGCCAAGGGGCTTATGACGGCAGCTATTCGGGACGACGATCCGGTTATCGTGTTCAACAATCGCCAGCTCATGGGCATCCCGTTCGACGTGGATGTGCCGGAGGAATCGTATGAGGTGGAGATAGGCAAGGCGCGTGTCGCGCAGGAAGGCGAGGACATTACGCTGGTGGGAATCAGCTACACGACCAACACATGCCTCGACGCAGCGCAGGAACTTGAAGAGCAGGGCTATTCGGTGGAAGTCGTGGACCTGCTGTCACTTTCGCCCATGGACGACGAGACGATCATCGAGTCGGTGAAGAAGACGCGCAAGGTGGTCATAGTCGACGAGGACTATCCTCGCTGCTCGATAGCGTCGGATATTTCCGCGCTGGTCGCCGAAGAAGCCTTCGACTATCTGGACGCGCCACCCCGCCGGTTGAACGCGCCGCACGCGCCGGTGCCTTACAGCAGGCCGCTGGAAGCGCTGTTCGTGCCGAACAAGGACATGGTCGTGGACGCGGCGCTTGAGGTATTGGAATGATTGGTTGTTAGTTCATAGATTGCCGAGAATCAATCACCGACAGCTGGCGACTAATCGCTAGAGACCAATAGATACGAACTAAAGACTTCCAAGGAGCGTTCCGTGGCAACTCCGATAGTCATGCCCAGGCTGGGCGACTTCATGACCGAGGGGACGGTGGTCAGCCTCGCCAAGTCGCAGGGGGACGAGGTGAACCAGGGCGATGTGATCGCCGAGATAGAGACCGAGAAGCTCAACTACGACCTCGAATCGGTCGCGGGCGGCATATTCCACCCGGTGGTGGACGCCGGCGCGACCGTCGCGGTGGACGGTCTCATCGGCTATGTGCTGGAAGCGGGCGAGGATGTACCTTCTCCGGAGGCCCCGGCTACGTCGGCTCGCGCCGCGAGACGCGCGTCTCCGAGACGTGGACCCTCTCGTGGGCGTGGAAGTGGAGGCGACACCGTGCGCTCAACGCCCGGCGCCCGGCGTCTGGCGGCTAATCTGAATGTTGATCTGTCGCAGGTCACGCCCACCGGCCCCGGCGGGCGCGTGGTGGATGCGGACGTTCGCGCATACGACGAACAACGTAAAGCGAGTCCGCAGGTTACCCCCTCGACTCCCGGCGCGCGCCGTCTCGCGGCCAGGCTGAGTGTGGACCTGTCGCAGGTGCCGGCCACGGGACCAAGGGGCAGAATCGTTGAGTCCGATGTCAGGGCATTTGCCGATAGCCAGGCTGCTGAACAGGCTCCCGCAATGCCTCCGGGTCTGCCGGAACCGTCCAGGAGCGAGCCTCTGAGCGGCATGAGGCGCGGCATCGCCCAGCACATGAGCGAGAGCCTCAGGAGCACGGCCCAACTTTCGTACTTTCTGGAGGTTGACGTTACCGAGGCGCAGCGGCTGAGACGCGAGGCGTCCGCCGAGCATGACACGACGCTCACCATTGCCCATGCGCTCATAAAGGCGTGCTCCGAAACTCTGAAACGCATTCCGATTATGAACGCGGTTCTGGCGAACGAC